>JBDTCQ010000159.1:0-12768 GCA_039923515.1 Dokdonella sp. | reverse complement strand
CACCGGTGAAATCTGTGAGCGCAAACGTGCCGTTCCCGCTGGCCGCTCCACTCACAGTTACGTTGAGGGCGAGTACGGCAGGATCGGGCAGATCAAAGAACTGCGTTCCTGGATTCTGCAGCAGCGCACTTTCGAAGGTGATTGAGCCAACGGCCTGCGCGGTACTCGCTGGATCATCGAAGGTGAACTGAAGCGTGATGGGAGCGGCATGCGCGATCCCGAGAGTTCCAACAGATAAAAGCGCGGCGAGAGTGCAACGAACAAGCAAAGAAATCACGGCAATACTCCTGGTTTGGAAGACCCAGCCGACAATTGCCCCGTAGATCAAGGCGATCGATGGACGTCAGCTCGGGAACATATCTCCGCTGATGGCGGAAATTCCGGGTCGGCAACCCGGTTCCACCCTAAGCACGGAAAACGGCGCGGATTTTTGCCATGCGCGGGAGGTACACCAAGTTTGGGCGGTGTTGGGTAAGCCGAACCTGCGGCCTGGGTCTGCCGCAGGTGTTGAGTAAATCAACGATTTGCCGAAGAGCCCAAGCCGGGATTCCTGCGCATCGATCTTTCCGGCAGGCCATCTGGACAGTCAAAAAAAGAGCGGGCTTGCGCCCGCTCTTTTGCTTTTCTTTGCTGAGTTGGCTTGATCAGCCGCGACCGCCGCGACGTGGCCGGAACTCTTCGAGGTTGCTGTCCACCGCATCGAGAATCGGCTCGATCGCTTCCTGGGCCTTCTCGGTTGCATTCAGGGTGCTGAAGTTGACCTGTTCCATGCGACTGCTCCAGAGCGTGCTGCCGTCGGAGACGCGATACGCCTTGACGCCCATCTGCACCGTATAAAGCGTCGAGCTCTGGCCGTAATACTGAAGTTGCTGCGAGCCGACCGGCTTGGCCTGGACGAACACCACGGCATCGGCACGGCCGCGCAACGAGGCCATGTCGGGTTTGCTGCCGGATGCCTGGCCGGCCTCGATGACGCGGAAACCGCGACGCTGGAGCAGGCTGACGATGGCATCGCGGGCTGGTTCGGTGATGACGTCGTCACCGCCGATGACAACCGCGACGGTAGGCACACGGGGTTTGGCGGGCTCGGTCACCACCGGCTTCTTGACCAAGGCGACTTCGCTTGAGTCCTCTGCACGCGGCATAGGTACGTTTGCCTGACCTTGTTCCGATGCGCGAGCCGCGGGCAGATTCTGCAACGCATCGACATCAGCCTGGGATGCGCGCGGACCGGGAGCCGTTTCCTCAGCGTGCGCCGCTACGGCAACCGCTTGCGACGTCGTCTCGGGCGTGTTCGTGGCGTTTGCAGCCGGGCCGTTGTTCGCTGCCGTCACAGGATGGGACGGGCTGCCAGCCTCTGCATTGCTTGCGACAGTCGCATTCTGCGTCGTAGCGTCGGGGTTGAGCGCCGCGGCGGACGTATTGTTGTTTGCTACCGTTTGGTTGACCGAGGTATTCGTCGTCTCGACCACGGTCGGGCCGCCAAGGCCGCTCAGCCCCGGAATCTTGTCGCGGAATGCCCAGGCGCCGCCGATCAGGCCGAGTACGAGGATCGCCGCAATGGCAAGCGGAAGGGCCGAATTGCTGCGCTTGTCGTCGGCGTTGCTTTGACGATCCAGTACCGAGCGATGCTCGAACGCGGCCTGGCTACCCGGCGCGGTCGCTGATTCTGCGGAATAGGCGGGGGGAATCGGTTGTGCCGACGGCGTGATGCGCGTGTTGGCGGCAGCCATGCCTGGAATGGAAACCGGCGTATTCGCCAGCGGGCGTTGGCCGGAAATCGGCGTCTTCTGCCCGATCATCGTCGCCGCCGCTGCGGATACCTTGGGTATGATCGTGATCGGACCTGGTTTGGCGACCAGCGGATGGGCAAACAGATCTTCCGACAGTTCGTGGCAGCTCTGGTAGCGATCGGCCGGCTCCTTGGCGATCATCTTCGAGAGGATCCAGGCGATTTTCTCATCGACCTCGCCATTCAACTGGCGAACGTCCGGGATTTCGGCACGCACGACTTCGAGCATCAGGCCGAGCGGCGATTCATCGGTGAACGGCATGCGCCCCGCGAGCATCTCGAAGAAGACGATACCGAGCGAAAAGATGTCCGAACGCTGATCGACCTGGTGACCAAGACAGACTTCCGGCGACAGATAGCCCGGCGTGCCAACAAACTCGCCGGTTGAGGTCAGCTTCTTCGACATGTCCTGGTTGGACAGGGCAATGCCGAAATCGGCGATCTTGATCGTGCCGCGGCTGGAAACCATCAGGTTGCCGGGTTTGATGTCGCGATGGATCACGCCCTTGTCGTGTGCGGTCGAGAGACCCAGTGCGGTCTGGTAGATGATCTTGGCGGCCGGGCCCACGGCGACCTTGTGCTCGCGCTTGAGCAGGGTGCCGAGCGATTCGCCTTCAACGAATTCCATGACGAAAAAGGGCTGGCCCTCGTCTTCGCCGATGTAGTAGATCTGGATGATGTTCGGATCGTTGAGCGCGGCCATGCTGCGCGCCTCGCGCAGGAAGCGTTCCTTGACGCCTTCATCGTGGGCCAGCGAATCCGCCAGGACCTTGATGGCGACGTAGCGGTTGAGCGAGGACTCGTGTCCCTTGTAGACCACGCCCATGCCTCCACGACCCAGCTCGGCAACGATGTCGTAGTGTCCCAATCGCGTTTTCATGGTGTCTCCCGGGCGCCAGGCGCCAGTTGTAATACTGCGGAATCGAATGCTAGCACCGCGGATGTAGCGGGATTCGTCCATCCCATCGCAGCGGTTTGCGGATCCTGCGCACGTCGTCAGCGTGAACCAGTTCACATTCTGGCCTAAATACCCGCGGCCTGCAGACAGTCGAGCAGGGCTATCCCTGGATGCCGTCGATCTCGATGCGCAGATCGCTGCGGCAGATGTCGCCCAGCAGGATCAACAGGCCGACTTGGCCCGGAAAACGCGAGCGCAATTGTTGTTCAATCTCCTGCGCCTCGGCCGGCTCGCGCAGATAAACCTTGAGCAGGGCCGCATCGATGCCGCGCGATGCAATGGGCGGACCTGCAGCAGCCAGCAGGCTGTCGAGGTTGCGCAGGGTTTCCTCAAGCTGGGCCAGCGTATCACCGGCGTGTTTCGATTGATGACCGACCACCGAAGCCGTGCCCGAGACCAGCAACTGGCCGGCCGGCGTGCGCGTGGCGCGGGCAAACGTGGGAGCGACCGGGCCGTATTGACGCGGATACGACCACGCACTGACCTGGCGCGGATTCTCGACCGCCACGCCTTCCTCGCGCGCCGCCAGTCCGTAGACTTGCAGGGTGCGTATACCGTCGCGACGTCCGATCGCGGTTGCCGCCGAATAGCCGTTGCGGGCAGCAGGGCTCAGGCCTCGTGCCCGGCCACTGCAGAAGTGCCGATAGCGCTCGTCGTCGCCGTCGCCTTCGTTGATCGCATCCATGTAGTTCCACAGACGCAGGATGTGGCCATGCCGACCATCTGAAAAGCGGTGTCCGGCGATCAGTCGGCAGATCGCGGCATAGGCCTGTTCGGCCGCCGCATCGAGATCACCGGCCTCGGCTTCGTCGATCTCGACCGCGAAAAAAAGATAGTTCCCGTCGCTGCTCCAGCGCAGCGCATCCTGACGGCCGCTGGCAACAGGCTCTTCGCAACGCCACACCTCGAAGCACTCGCTCTCGGTCGGCTCGAGGCCGACACGCACGAAGCGTGGATCATCCGAATCGCCTTTCGCTTCACCGAAACCGATCACGGCAAGGGTTCCGGGCTGCGCCAGCAAATCGCTGGCCGCACCGCGCACGTAATTCACCTGCAGCGAGGGCAGGGAGTCGATCGCTCGCGGGGATGTCGTTTCAATCGGTCGCACGTGGGTAGCGATTGTTGCTGTCGTTGGATACGCGGCCGCGAATGATACACTGACCGGCTGTAATCCATTGACTCCAGGCTATCCCGTGACCAACGTTCAGGAATCAAACTCGCAATCACCGGCTGAGCAGGAACTGGCCCGACTCGTGGTCAGCAGCCTCAATATCGAAGGCGTGCAGGCCGAGGCGATTGACCCGGAGGCGCCCCTGTTTGGCGAAGGCGACCTCGGCCTTGATTCAATCGATGCGCTGGAACTGGCGCTGGCCGTTTCCAAGCACTACGGCTTCCAGTTGCGCTCGGACAATCCGGACAACCGGCAGATCTTCGGCAGCTTGCGTGCGCTGTCGGCGCATATCGAGGAGCAGCGGGTGGGCTGAATTCGCGCCACCGCGCTGTTCAACCCAGAGACGCTTGTGCATCCATCCTGAAGCTTCTGATCGGTTTCTTCGGGCCACGCCAGGCCAGACTGCCCACATGTTTGCTGCCTGCAGCGAAACGATGGATCTGCCATTCGGCGGGGCAGCCCGCCGCGTCCGCTATCGATAGCAGCGACTCAGGCTTGCCATTGCCGTCGAGCGAAAAGCGCAGCCGATCGAGTCCAAATGACAGGCCGTGCCCGAGCGCCTTCAAGACCGCTTCCTTGCATGTCCACAGATGCAGGAATGCGCGCTCGCGTTCCACTTCACCAAGCTGGGCCAGTGCAGCGGTCTCGTCGGCGGCGAAGAACCGTGTGGCGAGATCCAGTGCGGCATGGCCGCGTCGCATCGATGCGCGTTCGACATCGACGCCCAGTTCCTGGTCGCGGCAAAACGCAAATGCTACACAGTCGCCGCCGTGGCTGATGTTGAAATGCGGAAATTCCGCCGCTGCCACAAACGGTTTGCCATGTTCGCCACGTTCAAACAACGGAGTGCGATCGCTCTCTGCATAGCCTTGCAGCAGGCGAACCAGCTCGCGACGGGCTAGGCTCGTCAGCAGACGTGGTGCAACCGGTTCACTCAGACGCCATAGCCACAGGTGAATTTCGCCAGCCTCAAGTGCCGGGATCGCCTCAACGGTGGCGAATGCCTGCTCGACAAGTTCGGTGTGGATGATCTGCATGATGGGGTAGAGGTCGTGGCGCGCTCAGACCGGATCCGCCGGCGTCGTGTCGCCGTTGAACTCGGCCCGGGCCAGTCGCCGGCGCTTGACCCGCTCAGCGAGCCAGCGCCGCGGCGAGCCCAGGCTGGTGATCGCGTAAATCATGCGGAACAGATACACCCGCAGCATGACCGGGCGACTGTCGAAGACGTCACCCGCAAGCATCGAGATGACGCCATCCTGGATGCGGAAATGGTTGCGTGGCCGAGCGAACAATTGGCGCATCGTTGGTGAGTTGAAGCGATAGATGAACCACGAGAATACGCGGACACCTTTTTTCAGGCGACGCGCCATCTGCCTCTGCAAGGCGGCTTCGCGCGCGGGCTCGCGCAACGATACGTCGATGACGTCGGCGGCACGCGCGGCACCATCCATGGCCAGATAGACGCCCGAGGAGAAAACCGGGTCGACGAATGCCCACGCATCACCGGCCATGATCCAGCCTGGGCCGGCCATGCGCGAACAGGCATAGGAGTAGTTGCCAGTGACGTGCACGCCGCCAAGCATGCGTGCGCGATCCATGCGCTTCCATGCCTCCGGCATCCGTGCCAGCGTGGCCATCAGGAAAGCGCCAGTGTCGCCCTTGCGTTGTTTCAGATACTCGGGGCTGCACACGCAGCCGACGCTCATCACGCCGTCGCGCAACGGAATGAACCAGCACCAGCCGTGCTCGAAGCGATAAATGGTGATATTGCCGGCATCCTCGCCGCTGCGATGCTCGGCATCTTCGAAATGGGCAAAAATCGCTGCGCTCTGGTGGCGCTCATTCTTGCGCTTGAGCTTCAGCTTGTTGCCGAGGAACGTATCGCGGCCACTGGCATCGACCAGATAGCGCGCACGGATGGCAATCGGGTGGCCGTCGGCATCTTGTGCGGTGGCGCGGACCGAATCGATGCCGCTGACCTCGGTGCTGATCACCTTGACCCGCTCGCGTGCATCAACACCGTTGGCGCGCGCGTGCTCAAACAGCATCTGGTCGAATTCATCGCGGCGGACGTGCCAGGCGTGTGGTGACGATGTGCCGAGCGCGCGCCGGAAATAAATGGTCTGGTAGTTGCCGTCACCCGATGGGAAATCCGCGCCGAGCTTGAGCACGCCGAGGTCGCGCACCTTGTCGAGCACGCCGAGTTCATCGAAGATCGGCACATTGCAGGGCAACAGCGATTCGCCAATGTGGAAACGCGGATGGCTGTCCTTTTCGAGCAGCAGGACCTTCCAGCCTTTGCGCGAGAGCAGCGTCGCCGCCGTGGTTCCGCCCGGGCCGCCGCCAATCACCAGCACATCGCAATCGACTTCTGAATGCATCAACAACTCCTGACTCGGATACAAGGCTCCGTCGCCGAAACCGGAATCGATCCAGGCCAGCCGGAGATTTACCGAACAGCCCGGGTCAGCGCAGCGGCCTCCCGCCGCGGTTGGCAGCGGAGCGCCATGTTACATTTCCGCTCCGCTCCCCGGGCGCTTGCTCTTGCTGATCCGTGTGAATCGCCCACCGCAATCGCCCTCTGATGCCGAGTCCGCAGCAACCACCGTGCGACGCTGGTCGTTGCTCGCGACCGTTGCCGGGTATCTGATTCTTGTCCTGATTGCCTGGCTCACGGGCAGCGATCTGCTCTCCGCCATTTGCGTCGTGCTGCTGGTTTCCGCTGTTCTTGGCGCACGCTTGCGAGCGGGATCGCGTGGCGCCTGGTTGATCTGGATGGTCGTGGTCGCCGGCGTGCTCGCATTGACCTTCATGGGACAGGGCCGGCTCGCACTGGATCTGGTGCCGCTGGCCATCAACATCGGACTCGGCGCCTTGTTCGGATTGAGCTTGACCGGTACGCACACGCCGCTGATTGCGCGCGCCATCATCGCCATCGAAGGCCACGAACGCCTCGATCAGCCGCGTGTTGCCGGCTATGCGCGTGCGCTCACACTGGCATGGGCGCTGCTCTTCGCCGCGCAATCGGTAGCCTTTGTCCTGCTGATGTTCGTCTGCATGCCCAGCCTTCCCGGGGATTCACGCGCACATGCCTGGGCCACGACCTGGCTGCATGTCGGCGGCTATCTGCTTCCGGCTGTTTTC
The DNA here is from genome assembly GCA_039923515.1 of Dokdonella sp. Lineage (GTDB taxonomy): Bacteria > Pseudomonadota > Gammaproteobacteria > Xanthomonadales > Rhodanobacteraceae > Dokdonella. Next base: position 5,703 of record JBDTCQ010000159.1, on the reverse strand, counting down.
ATGGTTGTCGAATACGGAGTTCGACGCTGGTATCTTCGCCACCTTTCGCACGTACCGGCGCGTCAGTTCGCGTATCAGTTGGTGCGCAACTGGCCGCAACTGCTGCGCGATACCGATCTGCGCGCTCCACGGAACCGATGAGTGATGACCGAACCCGGCACTGAATGGATCGAGAGCGTTTGCATACCCGCAAACCATCCGAGTCTGCCCGGCCATTTTCCTGGCGAGCCGGTGGTGGCCGGCGTGATCCTGCTAGATAGACTCGCGGCCCTGCTCGAGCGCAAGGGTTGCGGCGCGTTGCGGCGGATTCCGGCGGTGAAGTTCCGTTCGCCGCTGCTGCCCGGTGAAGTTGCCGAATTGCAGGTGGCATTGACCGGCAAGCACGTGCGATTCCGCATCAGCCGGCATGGCGAGATCGTGGTCAGCGGCGAGGCTGAACTCGCATGAGCGCGCATTGGAGCGAACATCGCGAAGGTGGCGGCCGCTTTGCCTTGTGGCTGATCTTCAACATTGGCCTCAAATGCGGGCGAATCTGTGGTCGCGTCCTGCTGTATCCGATCACCCTGTATTTCTTCCTGCGCCGGAGGGGCGAGCGTCGCGCTTCGTATGCCTACCTTGAGCGCGTGTTTGGCAAGCCCGCCACGGCGTGGATGGTCATGCGCCATATCCATGCTTTTGCCTCGACCATTCTCGATCGGATCTATCTGCTTTCGGAAGATTTGCGCAGGTTCGATATCCGTGTTTTCGGCCTTGATGAGCTGCATGCGCAGATGCGTCCGGATCGCGGCATGCTTCTCCTCGGTGCGCATGTCGGCAGTTTTGAGGTCATGCGCGTGTTGTCCCTGCAACGGCCCGATGTGACCGTGCGTGTCGTGTTGAATACGCGGCAGACGCCCGTGATGACCGAGTTGCTGCATGCACTCAATCCGGCTATCGCAAACAACGTGATCGATGCATCGCGACCCGGGCATGAGGTTGTCTTTGCCCTTCACGATGCGATGCAGGAGGGGTCACTGGCGACTCTGCTCGGTGATCGTGCGCGGCCGGGCGAGGCAACCATCGAAGTCGAGTTTCTCGGTGCGTCGGCCAATTTCCCGGTTGCCCCGTTTCTGATTGCGAGCATGCTCAAGGTGCCTGTGGTCCTGTGCCTGGGCCTCTATCGCGGCGGGCGCAGTTACGATCTCATTTTCGAGACTCTGGCTGAACAGCTCGACCTGCCGCGACGCGGCAGGGAGGCGGAATTGCGCGCATTCGTGCAACGCTATGCCGCCCGGCTTGAACACCATGTCCGTGCCCACCCCTACAACTGGTTCAATTTCTATGATTTCTGGAATCTCGAAACTGCGCGTGACGAGCAGCCTGCTGTGCCTGATTCTGCCCTGTCTGGCGAGCGCATCTGATCTCGATCCGCTGACCCTGGTCAGAGGGCTCCAGCGCGAGTTGCCGGCGCGCACGCCATACACCGAAGTGCGCTTCTCGTCGATGTATGACCGCGCCCTGGTCGCGCGCGGCGAACTGGAATATCTCGGCCCGGGCAAGCTCGGCAAGCGCGTTGACAGCCCCTATTCGGAAACCACGACGATCGCCGATGGCGAGGTTTCCGTCCAGCGCGGCTCACGCGAACCGCGACGGATTTCGCTCGATCGCATTCCCGAGCTCGAAGGTTTTCTGCGCGGCTTCAGTGCGCTGCTCGGCGGTGACGCCGTTGCCCTGCAACGCGATTTTGATGTGAGTAGCAGTGGCAGCGAGGCGCATTGGCAACTGCGCCTGTCGCCCAGGGACAAGCGTCTGAAAAAGCGCATCGAAGCGCTGCAGGTTGATGGGGCCGGTAACAAGGCGCGCTGCTTCAGCATCATTGATGCCGATGCGGATGTCAGCATCCTCATGGTTGAAGAACTGTCTGCGATGACCTTGCCGAAACCGTTGACACAGAAGAATGTCGAGCTGACCTGCCGACGCGGGAATTCCGCGCCGTGAGTCCACGCTTGCGCCGTTGGGCCCTGCTGATCGGCTGGGTGATCGTCCTCGCCGGGGTTGCTCTCTATACCGTCAAAACGCTCAAGATCAGCACCGATCTGCGCAGCTTCATGCCGCCGGCACAGACCGCCGACCAGAAGCTGCTGATGGAGCAGATCGGCGAAGGTCCGGGCTCACGCCTGCTCCTGCTCGCAATCAGCGGCAATGATGAAGAACATCTTGCCGAACTGAGTCGGCAATTCAGTGCCGCCCTGCGCGAGGACACGCACTTCAGCCAGGTCGTCAATGGCGAGTTCAATGCCGGCATGCTCGATGACACCCTGCTGCCGTATCGGTATCTGCTGACCTCGAGTTTCGACGAGACGCCGCTCGATGAGGCGACGCTCGCCGATGAGCTCAGTCAGCGTGTGGAGGATCTCGGCTCGCCGGCGGCGACCCTGCTCAAGCCGATCCTGCCGCGCGATCCAACCCTTGAAATCATGAAGCTGGCCGAGCAATGGTCGCCACCGAAGCAGCCGCTGGTGCGCGATGGGGTCTGGTTCTCGCCCGAGGGCGAAGCCTTGCTGCTGGTGCAGACACACGCCGCCGGTTTTGATCCGGCCGCGCAGGGCGAAGCGATTGCAGCGATCGAGTCGACCTTCGCCATAATCAAGGGCGAAGATCAGACGGCCAAGCTCGTGATCAGCGGGCCGGGCTATTTCACGGTATTGGTCAATGCGAGCACGCGTGGCGAGTCGGAATGGCTCGGCCGAATCAGCACCGTGGGTTTCATCGTGCTGCTCTTGCTCGCCTATCGCAGCATCGCCGTGCTCGGCCTGGCCGCCTTGCCGATCGCCTCAGGCGCGCTCGCCGGTGTCGCCGCGATTGCCGTGGTCTTCACCGAGATGCACGGCATTACCCTCGCGTTTGGTTTCACCTTGCTCGGCGTCGCCCAGGAATATCCGATCCGTCTGCTCAGCCATCGACGTGCTGGTGAAACCGCGCTCGAAAGCGTGCGTGGACTGTGGCCGCTGCTGCTGACCGCTATCGCCTCCGCCTGTATTGCCTATCTTGCTTTTTTCGCCTCGGGCGTGACCGGTCTCATGCAACTGGCCGTGTTCACGATCAGTGGACTGCTGGTCGCCGGATTCAGCACGCGCTACCTGCTGCCGCGCGTCCTGCCAGTTAAGTTCCGCGATGCCGCCGACACGCCGGGACTCGGCACGGTCTGGAATTGGCTCGAAGGTTTGCCGCGACCGCGCTGGCTTCCGGCCTTGCTGCTCGTGATCGCCGCGCTGATGCTGTGGTCAGCCTCCACGCCGTTCTGGCAGAACGATCTCGCATCATTGACTCCGGTACCAAAGGATTTGATGCAGCGTGAAGGTCGCCTGCGTGCCGCCCTCGGTGCGCCGGATGTGCGCTATCTGCTGATTGTCGAAGCGGCGGATGCCGAAGGCGTTCTTGAACTCTCGGAGAAGATCGCTCCGCGCATTGAAGCCTTGGTCAAGCAAGGCGCGGTTGGTGCTGCCGAGCTGCCAAGTCGCTATCTGCCAAGCCTTGCCACCCAGCGCACGCGTCAGGCGGCATTGCCGGATCGCGCCGCGCTCGCAGCAATGCTCAATGCGGCAGCGAAGGGTCTGCCGTTCCGCACCGGCCTGTTCGAGCCCTTCCTCAATGATGTTGAAAAGGCGCGAACGCTCGAACCGCTGACTCCGGCCGCATTTGCACGTTCTCCCATCGGTGCGCGTATCGATGCAATGCTGATCAAGCGCGAAGGACACTGGCTTGGACTTGGCACCATCATCGGCATGCAGGATCCCGCCGCTTTCGATGTGCTCACCCGCGAAACCGATGGTGCGGTTCGCCTTCTCGATTTGAAGGGTGCCTCGGAATCCCTGGTTGCCTCGTATCGCGAACGCATCTTGCGCGCGTTCGGCATCGCCATCGTCCTGCTAGTGATCACGGTCTTCATCGCTTTCCGCGACATTCACCGCGCCTGGCACGTGTTGGCACCGATGACTTTGGCGACGATCCTCGTTCTCGCCGTTTTGCGTTTCGGCGGCACGTCGCTGTCGCTATTCCATCTCGTCGCGCTGACCCTCGCTGCGGGCCTCGGTTTGCATTACGCCTTGTTCTTTGAGCGCACCACGCCCGATGAAGCCGAAGCTCGGCGTACCCTGCATGCAACCCTGGTCTGCGTGATCTCGGCCCTGCTCGTGTTCGCCCTGTTGGCCTGGTCGTCATTGCCTGTCCTGCGTGCGATCGGTCTGACCGTCAGCCTCGGCGTCGGCTTCCACTTCTGCCTGTCGATCCTGATGGCACGCAAGGGACGCACGCGTAATGCTGGCTAAGTCTGAATGGGCGCACCTGATTCCGCATCAAGGCACGATGTGCCTGCTCGACAGCGTTGTCGCGTGGACACCCGATGCGATCCACGCCCGCACCGATTCGCATCGGCGCACTGACAATCCGCTGCGCAGCGACGGTGTCCTTCGCGCCGTTCACCTGTGCGAGTACGGAGCGCAATCCATGGCCGTCCACGGCGCCCTTAACGCGCGCGAAGCGGGCATGCCCGCCGCACCCGGGTTCCTCGTCTCGCTGCGAGGTGTGTCGCTGGCCCTGGCGCGCATTGACGATCTGAACGGGGTGTTGGATGTGTTTGGTGAGCGATTGCTGGGCAGTGAGACGAGTTGGCAGTATGCGTTCCGCGTTGAATACGCGGGAGTGGAGATTGCCTCAGGGCGCGCGGCAGTGATGTTGCGCTAGCGCTGAGTTTATTTATTTACTTTATTGATTGTCCGGTGCTTGAGATCGTGGCATTCGCATAGCTACTGAAGTCGCTCCCACAAAGAACATGCGACTGACTGGCCGTTTCAACGCCACACGGCGGCGGAGTTTCGGGAAAATTGGAAATCCCAGGAGCGCGCCAGGTCGGCAAGCCACCGGCCACGCCCCGATCCGCTTGCTATCCTCGCCCAAACAAGAACCCCCCACTCGAGCCACCGTTCAAGGAATCCCAACATGACCTCATCTCCTCGACGCGCCCTCGTCACGGGCGGCAGCGGCGACATCGGCAGCGCAATTGCGCGAGCGTTGGCGGACGCGGGTTGCGCGGTGATCGTGCATGCCAATGCGAACATCGCGCGGGCGCAGGCTGTGGTCGAGGGGATTCGCGCAGCGGGAGGCCAAGCCTCGGCGATTGCGTTTGACGTCGTTGATGGCGATGCGTGTAGCGCGGCGCTTGAAGTCCTGCTTGCCAATGGGCCGATCCAGATCGTCGTCAACAATGCCGGCATCCACGATGACGCGCCGATGGCGGGAATGACGGAAGCGCAATGGCGGCGCGTGATCGATGTCTCGTTGCACGGATTCTTCAACGTCACCCAGCCGTTGCTGCTGCCGATGGCGCGTACGCGTTTCGGCCGCATCGTCAGTGTTTCATCGGTGGCCGGTATGCTCGGCAATCGCGGCCAGACCAACTACGCGGCAGCCAAGGCCGGGTTGCATGGAGCCTCGAAGTCGCTCGCGCGCGAGATGGGTTCGCGTGGGATAACGGTCAACGTGGTTGCGCCCGGCATGATCGAGGGCAGCATGCTCGGCGAGACGTTCGATGCGGCCATGGTCAAGGCCATCGTTCCAGCCGCACGCGTCGGCAAGCCTGATGAGGTTGCCGCGCTGGTTCGCTTCTTGTGCAGCGATGAGGCCGCTTACATCAATGGCCAGGTGATTGGCGTCAACGGCGGGATG
>JBDTCQ010000158.1:0-8782 GCA_039923515.1 Dokdonella sp. | reverse complement strand
CAGCCACCGCGGCTTGACCCAGCGTGGTTTCGCTGCGAGCTTCCAGATAGACCATTGCGGCGAGGCAGGTTCGATCTGCGTCATGTTGCGGCAGTATCGATGCCAGCCAGAGTAGCCAGGCCAATTTCATCGTTCAGTTTCTCCTGCAAACCTTGATCGGCGGAATCGTCCACAGACTGCGCATCTTGTTCCGCAGCATGTGACCGGTGAATCTTCCACTCGACCATCAGATGTCCGTATGGAACTCTTCCAGACACCACGATTCGCAGGCGACACGATTCAGGTTTCGATTTGAAATCTGCCTGGCCGGTCTACTGCGATATTGGAAATTGATCGGCGCGTGGTCGCTGCCTGATCATCGGGAGGTGGGGTCCGCCTGTCGTGGCGGTTACCTATCCCGTTTCTGCGTATTCCTCCTGAGACGATTGTGTAAAAAACTCGTCAAAAAAAACGGAGATTCTCGGTGGGCTCGTTCGCCACCCAATACGACTAGGCGCGGAGATTACTGGTTTGATTCTGGCTTGTCACCAAGTTTTTACGCAAACATGAACGGCGCGTTCAGGATGTTTTAGGTGCATTTTTAGTAAAAAACGTTCAACACGAATAACAATTGTTTTGCAATTAATAAATAAAGTAAGAAAAGAAATAACTATTTTTTGTATCCATAGAATCCGCTGAGTATTTTCTGTTCGCCGGCATAGTCCTTTGGCTCGGCGCTGACGAACTTGGTGATGCCGAGTTCCAGAAGCAGGTCGCCGAGTTCCGGCGCTCCTTCGGCGTTGAGCAGGGCGTCGCGCACTTTTTTGCGTACTTCCTCGGGCACCGTTGGCGACGCGAGGATTGCAGGCCCCGCAAAATCTCTGGATGTGTACAGGGTGATCAAGGATGGGTTGCCGTAGGTTTCAAGCATCCAGGTCGGAAAGATCATTGCCTGTGCTTCGCCACTGTTGAGCATATCGAGGCAGTCGCGCCACGAGGAGGCGTTGGAACTGATATCGGGCTGCTGAACAGGATCGGGGAAAACCTGCATCAACACGGCGTAGCCAAGGCTTGGTGCCGGCATGGTCGCAATGCGCGAAGACAAGAGGTCCTTTGGGGTCTTGCCATCGAAATCGGAACTGGCGAGCAGCGTGTACGAAGTGGCCTGTGATCGGCGCACCAGCGGGATGAATCCGAGGTGGTTGATGCGGTAATCGGCAAACTGCGCCTCGTCATAGGAGAAATCGGTCTGGTCCGGTTTCAGGATGTCGCGCCAGTAACCCGCATAGTTTGGTGCGGGAGTGAGCACGAATTTCTCGCCAGTTGCCTTGCTCAGGTAGTCGAGCAGGGGCTTGTAGATCTCCGCTGCAGCGGCCGGTGTATAGGCAGGCTCGGGCGTGAATCGGTATTCGGCGGCTTGGACGCTGGTGCCGACCACGGCTGCGAACAGGCAGGCGATGGTGAGACGAATGCCATTGCGACAGTTGCTTGAGATGCTCATGCGTTCGTTTCCTCGGGTGTGATCGAAGGCGCCAACCACATCCATGCAAGGCGCGTACCACAGTTACGCTACAAGACTTCGACGTTCAAGTGCTCGGGCCTTGCGACGGGGCCGGATTCCAGCGTCATTCGGGTGTTCTCGGGCAGATTGGCGGGCATGACGGCGAGTGCGTCGCAGACGTCATTTCGCGCGGCCGCTGCATACAGGATGGATCCGCCAGATGAAGGCGTGCCATCCACTCTGATCCGCTCGCCGGCACTTGGGGGCGTACTGGATTCGATGGTCACACGCATGCATTGGCGCTTGTTGCCGCCTCGATAGTGCAGCCGCGCAACGATCTCCTGGCCGGGATAACAACCTTTGTCGAAGCTGATCGCATCAAGACGTTCGAGGCCAAGCGCCTGCGGGGTGAATTCCTCGGCCGTTTCATCCGATATCCATGGCAGGCCTGCGGCGATGTCCGCGCGGATCCACGCTTCAAGCCGATCCGGATCGACCGTCGTCTCGGCACAGTTGTTGACGAGTGCTGCCCTTCGTGGCGGGGATCCCGGCAGATTCAGCATCCACAAGTCCTCCATTGCTGCGGGCGCGGATGCGTCATCGGCAGGCATATCCAGCAGCCAGTAGTCAGGAAGTGACTGGATGCGCACCTTTGAGCGCATAACGAACATTGAGAGCCGACGCGCCATTGCGTCAGCGTCGCCACGCGGCAGCCATGCGAGCAGGCGATCAGCATCGCTGCGAAGCAGGGCGAAAAAATTGCGCACGCGCCCACTTGGGTCCAGCCACGCGCTCCATTGCCATTGGCCGTTCAACAAGGCTTCGACGTCACTGGTGAACTGGGCATGGGCAAATGCGCGCGCATCAGGACCGGAAAATTCGAGCATCTGGGCTCGGGCAAGAGGATGGGGCACGGTGTTCGAAGCTCGTTGAATACGGTTGATAGCCCCACGATGCGACCTTGAACAGATCCACGCAAGTGTGCGCGTGGTTGTCAGATCAGGCCCCGAGTATTAAGATTTCGTGGTTCATCGCGTGCCCGCATGCACCCGTGCTCTTGCTCCGATTGCGCCCTCGTGCGCAGGAAGCGTCTCTACCGGGCATTAGCGCGCATCATTCACATTCAAGTGCGGCTGCTGTTGATGGCGCTTGAGCCGGGCCCGCTGCAAACGCTTCGACCTCCCAGACTCCATTGACATGACCAATCCCGAACCCAGCACCGACCCGTCAGCACAGCCTGCGCCTTCCGCCAGTGGTGTGGAGTCGACGCGCAGTGATGAGCGGCCTGTCGAAATCGGTGGGCGTGGTGGACTCGACCCCACGCGCTACGGCGATTGGGAGAAAAACGGTCGCTGCATCGATTTTTAGGAATCCATCCCGGTTGCGAACCTCCGTTACGCCAGCCAAACGCACAAGGCCAGCCACATGACACCCACTGCTCGCCCGTTGTCTCCCCATCTGCAGGTTTATCGCCGGCAGATCCAGATGGTCACCTCGATCGTGCATCGTGCGACCGGCATCATCCTTGTTGTTGGCGGCTTGCTGATCGCGGGGGCATTGCTTGCCTTGGCCAGCGGACCGGATGCCTGGTCCGGCGTCACCACGCTGGCCGGATCATGGTTTGGGTTGTTGATCCTGGTCGGCTGGACCTGGGCTCTCGCTTACCACTGGCTCAACGGCATTCGCCATTTGCTTCAGGATGCCGGCTTGGGCTATTCGATCAGCCAGTTCGTCCGCAATAGCTGGATCTCGGTGGTCGGCAGCCTGGTTTTGACCGCACTCGTCTGGATCGTGGTCTATTTCTTCGGGGGAATCGCATGAGCCAGTTTGATCCGATGCGGACACCGCTGAAGAATGCCCGGGGGCTTGGCTCGGCCAAACACGGTACCCATCACTTCATCATCCAGCGCATCACAGCCGTGGCCTTGCTGGTGCTCGTCATCTATTTCGTAGCCCTGCTGGTGAGCCTGCTCGGTGCCGATTACGCGAGCGCGCGGGCCGCCGTGGGGCATCCCGTCAATGCGATCCTCTTGATCATTTTTCTGGCAGCCATGTTCTGGCACGGCCAGCTTGGCATGCAGGTGGTCATCGAGGATTACGTGCATCCGCCAGCCAAGGCGATGATTTTTCAATTGGTTGTGATTGCTGTGTGTGTCCTCGCTGCCGTGGCGAGCATTTTCGCCGTGGTTCGAATCGCATTGGGGGCATGAGGCATGAGTGCATACAAGATCCAGGAACATGAGTACGACATGATTGTCGTGGGTGCCGGTGGTTCGGGACTGCGCGCAACGTTCGGGCTCGCCGAAAAAGGCTTGAAGACGGTCTGCATTACCAAGGTATTCCCGACGCGCTCGCATACCGTAGCCGCGCAGGGTGGTATCTCGGCCGCGCTCGGCAACATGGGTGAGGATGACTGGCGCTATCACTACTACGACACGATCAAGGGCTCCGACTGGCTCGGCGACCAGGATGCGATCGAGTACATGTGCAAGGAGGCCCCGGCTGCAATCATCGAGCTTGAGCACTACGGCATGCCGTTTTCGCGCACCGAGGACGGCAAGATCTACCAGCGCCCGTTTGGCGGCATGACGACAAAGTACGGTGAGGGTCCGGCCGCCCAGCGCACCTGCGCGGCAGCTGATCGCACCGGTCACGCGATGCTGCATACGCTCTACCAGCAATCGTTGGCCCACGATGCGCGCTTCATGATCGAGTATTTCGCCCTCGAGCTGATCTGGGATGAAGCAGGTGTCTGTTGCGGCGTACTCGCCCTCGATATGTCTGAAGGCACCCTGCATCTGTTCCGCGGACACGGTGTCGTGCTAGCGACCGGTGGATACGGCCGCGCCTATTTCAGTGCGACTTCGGCGCATACCTGTACCGGCGACGGCGGTGGTCTCGCCCTGCGATCGGGCTTGGCCCTGCAGGATATGGAGTTCGTGCAGTTTCATCCAACCGGCATCTATGGTGCGGGCTGCCTGATTACCGAGGGTGTGCGCGGCGAAGGCGGCATCCTGCGCAATTCGAGTGGCGAGCGTTTCATGGAGCGCTATGCGCCGCATTCCAAGGATCTGGCCTCGCGCGATGTGGTCAGCCGCGCGATGACGATCGAGATCCGCGAGGGTCGTGGCGTCGGCGAGCACAAGGATCACATCCTGCTCGATCTGACCCAACTCGGCCCCGAAGTCATCCACGAGAAGCTACCCGGCATCGCCGAAAGCGCGCGCATCTTCGCCAATGTTGACGTGACGAAGCAGCCGATCCCGGTGCTGCCGACCGTGCACTACAACATGGGTGGAATACCGACCAATTACCACGGCGAAGTGATGCAGCGTGTCGGCGAAAACCCCGATCACGTCGTCCAGGGCCTGTACGCAATCGGTGAGGCCGCATGCGTTTCGGTGCATGGTGCCAATCGACTGGGTTCCAACTCGCTGCTCGATCTGGTCGTGTTCGGTCGCGCCGTCGCCAATCGTTGCGCTAAGACGATCACGCCGGGTGCGGCCCACAAACGGCTTCCGGCGTCTGCCTGCGACAAGGCGCTGGCGAACCTCGACAAGCTGCGCAATGCCAATGGATCCATGCCGACAGCTGACATTCGCCTCAACATGCAGCGCACGATGCAGGCCGATGCGGCCGTTTTCCGCACCGCGAAGACGCTCAAGGAAGGCTGCGAGAAGATGGCGAAGATCTTCACCAGCTTCGAAGACGTAAAGGTCAGCGATCGCTCGCTGATCTGGAACTCGGACCTGATCGAAACCTACGAGTTGCAGAACCTGCTCTACAACGCGGTCGCCACAATCAACTCGGCCGAACAGCGCATGGAAAGCCGAGGCGCGCATGCACGAGAGGATTATCCTGATCGCGACGATACGAACTGGCAAAAGCATACCCAGGTCAAGGTGGATGAGAAGGGCGCGACCAGTTTTGATTTCCGACCCGTGCACATGCATACGCTGAGTGACGATGTGGAAGTGGTTCCACTGGCAAAGCGGGTGTACTGATTGGGCGGGTGAACATCCGCCTGGGATTCGTGATTCGTGATTGGGGATTCGTAATAGCTGGTTGCGGGACGAGGTTGTTTTTGCAGGAAACGGCTTTAGCCGTGATGCTCTTATTGGGATTCGGGATTCGTGGGAGCGGCGTCAGCCGCGATGCTTTTCCTGACGGACGAACAGATTGTTTTTTGTTGATGCATTGAATGCTGCGGATCACGGTTTTGGTTCGCACGGAGAATGGCAGTCATGGCTGAGTTTGTGCTTCCGAAAAACTCGAAGATCCAGCAAGGCAAGCGCTTTCCGGCCAAGCCGGGTGCGAAGAACGTGCGCGAGTTTCGCGTCTATCGCTGGAGCCCGGATGACGGCGCGAACCCGCGCATCGACACCTATGAGGTCGATCTGGCGACGTGCGGACCCATGGTTCTCGACGCGCTGATCAAGATCAAGAACGAGATCGATCCCACCCTGACTTTCCGCCGCTCGTGTCGCGAAGGTATCTGCGGTTCGTGTGCGATGAATATCGATGGCGTGAATACGCTGGCCTGCACCAAGGCCATCGAGGATTGCTCGAAGGGCGATGTGCCGATCTACCCACTGCCGCACATGGAGGTGGTCAAGGATCTGGTTCCGGATCTGACCCATTTTTACGCGCAATATGCCTCGATCAAGCCATGGTTGCGCGCCCAGAGTGCGGCCCCACCGAAGGAGCGCCTGCAATCCAAGGAAGATCGCGCCAAGCTCGATGGGCTTTACGAATGCATCCTTTGCGCCTGCTGCTCGACCGCATGCCCAAGCTACTGGTGGAACGGCGATCGCTACCTCGGCCCGGCGATCTTGCTGCAAGCGTATCGCTGGATCGTCGACAGCCGCGACGAGGACACTGGTGATCGCCTCGATGATCTGGAGGATCCATTCAAGCTGTATCGATGCCACACGATCATGAACTGCACGCGGACCTGTCCGAAAGGCCTCAATCCAGCCAAGGCGATCGCCGAAATCAAGAAGCTCATGGTCGAGCGCCGGGCCTGATTCGCCGCCATTCGCCGAATCCGACTGACGGTCGATGGACGCTGAATTCAAGCGCCTGCGCTGGCGCTGCCGTCGCGGCACGCGTGAACTCGATCAACTGCTCGGCTGGTGGCTCGATGCACGTCATGCCGAGGCATCAGTCGAACTGCGCCGCGCCTTCGCCGAGCTGCTCGAACAACAGGATCCGCAATTGTGGGACTGGCTTGTCGGCTTGGGCGTGCCAGCGGACTTGGGGCAGGCGGCGGTCATTGATGAAATTCGTACCCGCCATCGCGTTTGACTACCGGCCGTGTCGCGGCATTGCGCTGGCCATCGCTGGCATGACGGTGTTGTCGATGGCAGCGGTCGCCGCCAGCGGGCTCCCTGTTTTTCTGAAGGTGCTGATTGGATTGGCCGCTCTGGGCTTGGGCCTGATGGCCCTGCAGCGTCTTTGGCGCCCAGGCATCGTGCGTATTGCGCGCGGTCAAGCTGGCTGGCTGCTGGTCGATGGAGAAGGCAATGAAGCGGCAGTGGCCCTGGTCGACCACGCGCATCGCGGTTTCCTGCTCATGCTTGGCTTTCGCAAGGGTGATGGGCCGATTCGACGCGTTCTGCTGACCCCCGACAATTGCGATGCCGATTTGCGCAGGCGGCTACTCCTCACCATTGCCGCCAGCAAAGATCCAGCATCGCCCAAAACCGCCAACTGAGCTTCATGCCTTGCCGGAGCTGCCCGGATTCCGGCACTCTTCCCGTTCTGCGCGGTCTTTGATGGACGCGCCCGCAACCGCTGCGCTTTCCAGGGATCGTAATCCGGCATGTTCCGACCGCTAGAACTCTTCATTGGCCTGCGCTACACGCGGGCCAAGCGTCGCAACCATTTCATCTCGTTCATCTCGCTGGTGTCGATCCTCGGCATCGCGGTCGGTGTCACCGCGCTGATCACGGTCATCTCGGTAATGAACGGCTTCGACAAGGAGTTGAAGGACCGCATCCTCGGCATGGTCGCGCACGCCACGGTCGAAGGCGTTGACGAGAGCGTGCGCGAGTGGCCGCTGGCGCTGAAGCGAGCCGAGACCAACCCACATGTTCTGGGTGCCGCGCCCTATGTAGAACGCGAAGCGATGTTGCAGGGCGAGCGCGTTTCCGGAGCGATCGTGCGCGGCGTGTTGCCTGAGTACGAGCCGAAGGTTTCCGAGATCGATCGCAAAATGGTTGAAGGGAGTCTCGATGATCTGAAACCCGGTAGTTTCAACATCATCCTTGGCCGCGAACTGGCGATGAAGCTGGGCGTCGGCGTCGGCGATTTCGCCACCGTCATCACGCCGGAGGTCAGCACCTCGCCGGTGGGCGTGCAGCCGCGCTTCAAGCGCTTCAAGGTCAGCGGGATTTTCGAGGTAGGCATGCAGGAGTACGACGGCGCGCTCGCGGTCGTGCAGATGCAGGATGCGGAAACCCTGTATCGGCTTGATGGCCCGACCGGCATCCGCCTGCGCCTGGACGACATGTTCCTGGCCTATTCGGTGGCGCGTGATCTCTCCGGCGAACTCGGCCAGGCCTATCGCGTCTCGGACTGGATGCAGGGGCACAGCAACTTCTTCAAGGCGATCGCGATGGAGAAGAAGGTGATGTTTCTGATCCTGTCGCTGATCGTGGCCGTGGCCGCATTCAATCTTGTATCGACCCTGGTCATGCTGGTCACCGACAAGCAGGCCGATATCGCCATCCTGCGCACGCTGGGGCAAACTCCGCGCAGTATCATGGGCGTGTTCATGGTGCAGGGGGTTCTGGTCGGCACGCTCGGCATCTTTCTCGGGGTCGGTTTCGGCGTGCTGCTTTCCTTGAACCTGTCGTCACTCGTGCACTGGATCGAGAACGCCTTCAACGTGACCTTCCTTTCCGCCGATGTCTACTACATCAGCGAACTGCCTTCGGATCTGCAATGGAGCGATGTCGGCTGGATCACCCTGACCGCGTTCCTGTTCTGCATCTTCGCGACGCTTTACCCGGCCTGGCGGGCAGCACGGATCCAGCCTGCGGCGGCACTGCGCTATGAGTGAGTCGAACATGCAAACCAATGCCGCGAAATCTGCCGACGTCGTCCTGCGCGCGATCAATGTCGCCAAGATCTACAAGGAAGGCGACTTGCGCACCGATGTCCTGCATGACGTGAGTTTCAGTGTGAAGCGCGGCGAGACAGTTTCCATCGTCGGCGCATCCGGCACGGGCAAGAGTACTTTGCTGCACATCCTCGGCGGCCTGGATACCGCGACCGGTGGTGAGGTTGAAGTCGAAG
>JBDTCQ010000157.1:0-7818 GCA_039923515.1 Dokdonella sp. | reverse complement strand
CGCATCGGTGTCTCCGGCACGAATAAGCGTACCCGGCGTGCTGGTCCAGGCGTAACCGATGATGCTGCGCGTCGCTGGCGTCGATCCGATACGAAAGCGCGCCCAGCCGTAGTGCGTCGCGCCGCCGGATTCATTGAGGAAGCGAAAACCGAGCAGGTTCTCGTCGCTGTTTACATTCAGTTGGGGCCCCGCGTCCAAACTGGCTCCCGGCCTGTAGAAGTTGGTATCCGGGCTTGAGATCGATGTCCCGCCCGAAAGTGGGTATGGTCCAGCGATGACGCCCGATGGACTCAGCCAGGTCTGCGCGGTCGGACCCCACAGCGTGAACTTACCGTCGGAGGACGAATAGATGTTGATGTCCCAGCCGGTTGCAGAGCCACTCGTCGAACCCGCCACTCCGGTGACCACATTGAAATAGATGCCATCGAGGTTGTTCGGCACGACGATGTTGACCGGGCCGCTATAGACGATCGCGCCGAACGCGCTTGCCGAAAAGCAGATGCCTGCGATCAGACATGCCGTGATATGCGCACGGATGCGCGCCTCAGATTTCCGCACGATGGATTCTCCCCGGAATTGCGAATGGGTGGCTTCGAGTCGCCCAATGAACACAAGCCCGAATACGTGCGACTCACTGGATCAATGAAAATGTGCGACCGCTCTGCCAGCTCGAAATGCTATCGCGCCGAAGTATCCGTGCGCAATGTCTGATTTGCCTCGTTTTTCATCAAGGCTGTTTGGTCCAGATCAGGCCATCTCCACAGTGGGCTGACTGGCCAGGAAGTGAGCAGCAAGGTGGAAGCGGCAAATCTTCTGATCCATAGCCGCTTGCGTGGACGTGCCACAGCGCCGAAGCAGTCTCGATTTGTGCAGGAAACGGCTTTTGCCGTGATGCCCCTTATCGTAGTGCGGCGACGAGTCCCACTTTGAAGAGCATCACGGCTGAAGCATGAGGTTTCTCAGTCAATTTCGAATTCGTATGCAGCTCTGAAATTGAGCCCACAAGCAATAAGGCAACAGCGCGGCGCAACCTGTCAGAACCCGCGCAGCCATCGGTTACTTGTAGGAAACGGCTTCAGCCGTGATGCCTTTGTCATTGTCACCAAACGGCGGAGAGCATCATGGCTGAAGACATCTCCTACAAAGAGCCGATCGCAGGCCCAGTCCCGATGGAGTACATCGCGTCTCCGCCATCGTGTTTGTAGTCTCCATTGCCGCGCTGAGTACGAACGGAAATGTTTGGGGAAAACTCAGGCTGAAACTGTTTCCGACAATGAGCTTGGCAATGTCAAGCAGAACTGGCTCTTCTCCATACACGCGGGTTGTGAAGCCATTACCGCCTAGTGCACATGGATTTGCGCTCAGCTTGTTTGGCAACCAGCTAATCTGAAGAAGCGATATGTGGAAAATCCCCAGGTTGAAGCCGTTTCCTGCAGTTTGCGTGCGCCGAATGATCAATGGATTCCATTCCTCATTCTCCCAGTGAAGGCAAAGGAGCGGGGAGCCTCGTTCTCTTCCTCGCCTTCCGATGCCCCGCACTCCGGAAGGCGGTTCACACGCGATGCAGCGGCGAGCAGTAAATATTCCGCAAGTTGCCGTGGATTCATCCGGCAAGCAAGATTGTGGGGGGGGGGGACGACGGGATCGCGGCTGGATCCGCCGCTGACGGCCGAGGTTCACGGATTTTCTGCGAAGCAGGGGCGCAGCCGATGTTTACGAAGGACAATCGAAAAATGCTGATCGCGCTTATTACGGTGTTGTCCATTGGGGCGTTGTTAGCCTGGATGTTGCTTCCGTCGGCTGAGAGATCGTTGAAGTACACGGTCGATCACCGATACGCAGCGACTGACCCCCAATTCATCCGTGAGATGTCGGTTTTGCTGGGGCCGACCGTTCTGCAAGGAAACTCGGTGACAGCGCTCAACAACGGCGAAGAGATTTTCCCGTCGATGCTGCAAGCGATCAGATCCGCTCGAAAGACGATCTCGTTTGAAACCTACATCTACTGGTCTGGGGAGATTGGCAGTGAGTTTGCTGACGCCCTGGCGGAACGGGCAAAGGCCGGCGTGGCGGTGCATATGCTGGTTGACTGGGTGGGCAGCGCAAAAATGGATGACGCGCTGCTGCAGAAGATGAAAGACGCCGGGGTCGAGATTGTCCGATACCGACCGCTCAAGTGGTACAACCTCGGCCGCATGAACAACCGGACACACCGCAAGTTGCTGGTAGTCGACGGCAAGATCGGGTTTACCGGTGGGGTTGGCATCGCTGACAACTGGGCGGGTCACGCACAGGATCCAGAGCACTGGCGTGATCTCCATTTCCGCATTGAAGGCCCTTCGGTTGCGCAGATGCAGGCGGCGTTCAACGACAACTGGATCAAGACCACCGGCGTGATCCTCAATGGCGAAGACTACTTCCCGCGGTTGGAATCGGTCGGTAGCACCTCAGCGCATGTGTTTGTCGCTTCGCCCGCCGGTGGCAGCGAGAGCATGCATCTGATGTATCTGATGTCACTCGCGGCGGCGGAACGAAGCATCGATCTTGAAGCCGCCTATTTCGTGCCCGATGCGCTCGCGATCGAGGCCTTGATTGCTGCGCGCAAACGCGGCGTGCGTATCCGCGTGATCGTGCCGGGCAAGCATATTGATTCCGGTGTCGTGCGGATCGCCTCGAAATCGCAATGGGGTGAGTTGTTGCAAGCCGGCGTCGAAATTTCCGAGTACCAGCCGACCATGTTTCACAACAAGATGTTGATCATCGACAGCGAGCTGGTTTCAGTCGGCTCTACCAATTTCGACATGCGCTCCTTCCAGCTCAATGACGAAGCCAACCTCAACATTTACGATCATGCGTTCGCTCAGGAAATGACGGCGTTGTTTGATTCCGACTTGAAGGCGACACAAAAGTACACCTACGAAATCTGGGCTGCCCGCCCGTTGCGCGAAAAATTCATGGAAGCAGTCGTTTTGCCGATCAAAGGGCAGCTGTGACGGCATGCCTGCATCGCGAAGAGGCAAACCCGCGCGACGGCTCAGGCCATGCCTGTTGAATGCCTGTTGTTCTGAAATTCAAAATAAAAGGCTCCGTTGCACGGATCTCGCCGCATAACCAAGCGGCTATTTCGTATCTCGGTTGATCGTGAGTCCCATTGTCTCCCTATCGTGAAATTCGATCCGAATCAGGAGTTTGCCTTGTCTACCATCCTTGTCACCGGCGCAAACCGCGGAATTGGCCTGGCCCTTGCGAAACAGTATTCCACCCGCGGTGACGACGTGATTGGCGTTTGCCGTGAAAGCAGCGACGCGCTGACCGCGACCGGCGCGCGCGTCGAGGTCGGTGTCGATGTGACTGACGGTGTCGCACTCGCGGCACTGGCGCAGCGGCTCGGCGAGAAGCGCATCGACGTGCTGATATGCAACGCCGGCATCCTGTCGAAGGAATCCTTGGGCGACATCGACGAGGATGGTTTTGAGCGGATGCGCCGGCAATTCGAGGTGAACGCACTCGGGCCGCTGCGCACCGTGCAGGCGTTGTCGGGCCACCTGGCGAAAGGCGCGAAGGTAGGCATCGTCACCAGTCGCATGGCCTCGGTATCGGACAACGGTTCGGGTGGATACTACGGATACCGGGCATCCAAGGCGGCAGTCAACGCGATCGGAAAATCGTTGGCGCTGGATCTCAAGGATCGTGGCATCGCGGTGATTCTGCTGCACCCGGGCTACGTCGCGACCGAGATGGTAGGCGGCAGTGGCGACATCAGTCCAGACGCAGCTGCCGCACAGTTGGTCGAACGCCTGGATGAGCTGACGCTTGCGCAGACTGGCAGCTTCCGCCACGCCAAAGGGGGTGAACTGCCGTGGTAGGTACGAAAACAAGGAGCCCGGACAGGGCCTGAGGTTTCCCAAACGACTGGGGCTGAGTTTATCTATCGCAAACCAGGGACCGGTGATTAAGCAATAAATGCGTCCGGTCTACATTTTGCTTTGTGTTGCTTGACGTTTGCCACACCGCTATCCAGCGGTCTTGTGGTGTGTCGCCGCGCGAATCTGGTCGATGCTCAACGCTTCGCTTTCTTTGGGTGAAGGCAGCCCGATATTCGTGCAGAACGCAACGAAGCGGGGGGTGTTGCGGAAATGCAGGAGTATGGGGTCGTAAAGCAAGTGGTGGAGTTCCGGATCGCGCAGAGCCCAAGCGCGCTCCAGCCATTGCACGGTCTTGTCGGTGTCGCCGCGCAGGGCGTGGATCTGCGCTATCTGGTAGGGGTGGGCTTCGGTCCAGACCAGGTCGTCGATGATTTTTGCCAGCGCCGTGTCCGCCGCATCGCGATCCGGCCCGGCTTGGGCAGCCAAGGCAAGTTCGAAAGCGCGCCACTGCGGCTGCAGCTGTTGCCCGGCGATGTTCAGCGCTGCCTTCTCGTCGCCGCGCAGGATAGCGATGGAGATGAGTTGGTTGGCAGGGGCCGGCCGGGGCTGTAGTTCCGCGCCGATATGCACGCTCTTTTCGGCCTCTTCGAGCCGGCCTGCCGCGATCAGCAGGTCGGAGGCGAGAAAATAGTTGGCTGCGAAGAGTGGCTCCATCGAAATGAAATGCTGGCGCTGCTCGATGGCTTCTCGCAGTTTTCCGGTGGCGGCGAGCGCCCGGCTGAGGCCGCCATGGTTCTGGCCGTTGTCGGGCGCCAGTTGCACGCCGCGCCGGAATTCGATGACGGCGTTGCGCCAGTCGAAGTCCGCGGCGAGCAGCAGGTGGGCGAGGGCGCCATGCGCCAGCCCCAGATCGGGTTGCAAGGTTAGCGCCCGGTTCACTGCGGCACGCGACTTGCGGAAATAATCCTTGGCGTCGTCACCGCTGGCTCCGTATTGCCCATGCGATGTCCAGCTCACCGACAGTTGCGCCCAGGCCGCCGCGTAGCCGGGGTCCAGGCGGGTGGCTGTTTGCTGGTATTCGGCGGCCTTGTCCAAGTCCTGCTGATAAAACTTCTGCAAGCCCTGTAGATAGGCGTTGTACGCATCGATGCTGCCGCCGGGAGGGCGGTCATCCTGGCTTTGCGCATCGCGCGTCGAAAAAAGCTTTTTGTGCAGGGCATTGCTGATCGCCATCGCGATTTCGTCCTGCAAGGCGAACAGATCCTTGTAGGGCCGGTCGTAGCGGCCTGTCCACATCGTACGGCCGTCTGTCGTGGAGACCAGTTCGGTGTGGATGCGGACGGTATCGCCGGCGCGCTGGACGCTGCCACTGATGAGGTAAGCGACGCCCAGCTTGGCGCCGATGGCGCCGCTGTCGTCCTGCGAATTGCGGAACTGAAACGAGGAGATGCGGCCGATCACGTTCAATCCGTCGAGTTTGGATAGCACGTCGATCAGGTTTTCCGACAGTCCGTCCGCAAAGAACTGCTGCTCCGGATCGCCGCCGACGTTCACCAGCGGCATCACGGCGATGCTCTGCTCCCCGGTGTGCGCGACAACGGTCGTTGGAGCGGGTTGCTGGCCTGGCCACAGTTTCCATCCGCCAAACGCGAGCAGGGCGAGCAACGGAAGCGCCCAAACCACCGTACGAACCCAGCGCGGTTTCGCCGATCCGCTGGAGACGCCGGCGGCGATTGTGCCAATGTGAGCGGATGCGTCGCCGCGCTGGCTATCTACCGCCGCCTCGAAGATGTAGCCGCGCCGCGGAATGGTTCGAACGATCGATTGGTCGGCGTCATCGAGCGCACGGCGGATGTCAATCAGGCATTGGGTGATCGAACCGTCGGTGACGATCACATGGCCCCAAACCGCGTCCAGCAACTCGTGCTTGTCGATCAAGCGACCTGGATGCGCGACCAGAAAACGCAGCACTTCATACGACTTGGGCCGCAACTTGAGTTCGACCCCGGAGCGCAGCAGGGTGCCGCGATCGATATCCAGCGTGAACTGGCCGAACGTGAACAATTCATGGTCACTGCTCGAAACGGGCATGCACGCGACTCCAATGCGAACGCCTCAAGCGACGTGCGGATGCATGCCGTTGTGCGAGTGCAGCATCCATCGCCAAGGCGTGGTGAGTCGGCACGATGGCTTCCTTGCTCAAAGTTTCGCACTTCCATCGCTGAAATGTAACCGCGCGATAGCAACAGCCGCACGGGTTGTCGCTAGGTTTGATCGCGCGCTCATCCCTTGTTGGACCGCACACCGCAATGCGGAGAAACCTGAATGGCGCGCGTTCCGCACTGTCGTCCACAGCACCCCCATACAAGGAGTTCATCATGAATTTTGCTCGCACAATTACCTCGCTTGCTGTCGCTTCCACCCTCATGGCCGCGACAGGAGTCGAGGCCGCCTCACCGACACAGATCGCCGAGTCAGACACTGACAACAGCCTCGCGCACTTTCAGTTTTCTGGTTGGGCGCCCGCGATACCCGAACAAGGCATCAACGACCCGACGGCCAGTGAAGGCTGCCCGATTGAATCACCGGACGGCCTGCATTTGTTTATTGCGTCCAATCGCGCCGGTACCCTCGGCGCCAATGACGTGTGGGTCTCCCACCGTCTCAGCAAGGCGACCGCATGGAGCTTGCCGCAGAATCTGGGAATGCCGGTCAACTCGGGAGCGGCGGACTACTGCCCTACGCCGATCAACGATCAATGGCTGATGTTCGTATCCGAACGGCCGGGCCCCGATACGTGCAACGCCGGTCCAGGTAGCGGTGACATGTACATCGTGCACCTGGATCCCGACGACGGCTGGGGTACGCCCCAACATCTGGGCTGCGCGGAGAACGGCGACGGACCGAATACGAGCGGCAGCGAGTTCAGTCCCTCCTGGCTGAACACGTGGCTAGGCGCAGAGCTGTACTTTTCCAGCAACGGCTACAACGGCAACATGGACATCTATATGAGCCGGGTGCGCTGGGATGGCAGTTTTGCTCCCGCCGTCCGCGTTGATGAGCTCAGCACCGAATTCGATGACCGCATGCCGAACGTGCGCAAAGACGGACTGGAGATTGTGTTCAGTTCGAACCGACCCGGTGGCAGTGGGGGACAGGATGTATATGTCGCCACACGACGCAGCACCTACAGCCGCTGGTCTGCGCCGGTCAACCTTGGACCCAACGTCAACACGGCCGGAAGTGAAACACGCGCATCGCTGTCCGGTGACGGACGCCGCCTGCACTTCGGGCGCGATGGTGACATTTTCGTCAGTACACGCGAACGGAATTGAATCCTGCATCGAGCGCACGTAGCAGAACATCAGCCGGCTGATGTTCTGCTTGCATATATGTCCGCTACCACTACGCCGACCTCAGCCTCATTCAAGACCACGAAACAGATGGAGTCGAGCAAACGGGGTGGTCCGGACATGCGAGCGACTCCAGGGCGGATACACCCAACGACACGTGGATGCCTGTATGCAAAAGCAGCATCTATCGCCGGAGGGTGGAAGGGCGACACGACGGCTTCCGTGTCTTGAATAGCACAAGTGTATTAGGTAAATATAAACTGGACGTAGAAACGGCCGCGTGGGATCTCGCCAGACTCCGCACGCGCTAATCCCCTGGTAAAACGCACGCCGCAGATCGGTGAAAACTGGATGGCGGTTGATCCGAATTTTCCTGGCCTGCATCCATATACAAGGAGTACAACATGAATTTCACTCGCACACTTGCCGTGAAGAACGCTTACTGCGATAGCAACGAGCAGAGTTGGAGCATTGCGTTGAAGCGCCCCGCCTCTATCGTGCCCATTCTGTTTCTCCTGGGCTGGCTCAGCGCTGCCAGCTTGAGCCATGCGCAGCCGACAAATCTTCCGGCGTCGCTGCGCGACGCGGTTGCGACATTG
>JBDTCQ010000156.1:0-4783 GCA_039923515.1 Dokdonella sp. | reverse complement strand
CAGTCGCGATGCTCGGCTTTTTACGCTCCTTTGTCGCGCGGCGTTCCTGCCGTTTTTTCACTCGCCTCCGGACGCATGCTTTCGTGGGAGCGACTTCAGTCGCGATGCTCGACTTTTTTACGCTCCTTTGTCGCACGGCATCCCTGCCTTTTTTCGCTCGCCTGAGGCGAGTGAAATAAGGCAGGGATGCCGTGCGACGAAGGCGCGTCCTCTGGATGAGCAAAGTCACCGGGTCCCC
This sequence comes from Dokdonella sp., assembly GCA_039923515.1. Taxonomy (GTDB): domain Bacteria; phylum Pseudomonadota; class Gammaproteobacteria; order Xanthomonadales; family Rhodanobacteraceae; genus Dokdonella. The sequence continues at coordinate 4,545 of JBDTCQ010000156.1, read as the reverse complement.
AGTGCTCGGGTCGGGCCCGTTGTAGACAAGCGGCCGGGCGCACCCGAAACTTCGCCCCTTGATTCGTGGAGTGTTGCAACTTGCCAATTCTCGGCCTCGGCCTGCATGTCATCGTCGCGATCCTGTGTGCCGTGCATGTGCTGCGCACGAACCAGGAGCGCTGGTGGCTTTTCGTGCTGTTTTTCTTTCCGCTGCTCGGCAGCGTCATTTACGCGTTGGCGGTTTTCTTGCCCGATGTGTCACGTTCGCGCAGCGGACGGCGCGTAGTGCGCGGCCTGCGCGATACGCTCGATCCGGGCCGCGAATTGCGCGCAGCGCAGACCGAATTCGAGCATTCAGCGACGATTGCCAACCGCGTCCGCGTGGCCGATGCCTTGCAGGGCTCTGCCCGCCATACCGATGCAATTGCCGCCTATCGCGAAGCGTTGCGTGGGGTACACAGCGATGATCCGGATATCCAGGTCAAACTGGCGCGCGCCCTGCTCGACAACGGCGAGGCCGCGGCGGCACGCGACTTGCTCGAGGCACTGATTGCGCAACGACCTGATTTCAAGTCAGCCGAAGGCCATTTGATATATGCCCGGGCGATGGCGGCCTGTGGTGATCGTGCCAAGGCCCGTGAGGAATTCGACGCCTTGATTGGCTATTTCGCTGGGATCGAGGCGCGCGTGCACTATATCGAGGTGCTGGAGGGCTGGGGCGAGCACGCTGCAGCGTCTGCGCTGGTCGAGGAGTCATTGCGTCACATCAAGCACATGCCGGCCGGATCGCGGCGCCTCAATGATGAGTGGATACGCGAGCTCAAGCAGGCGGCGACTCGTCTGGCCACGGCGGCTTGATCCGCATCGACTGAACTTGTCCGGCGCGGGCCGAGTCCATGCCCGGGCCAACGCAGCCCGTCGCTGGACTTCACAAATCCCGGCGAACCAACCTTGCAATGCAACAAGACGCCCGTCCAGGAGCCTTTCGGACTTTGCCGGTTGAGGCGAGAATTCGACTGTGTGAGGGCAGGTTTTCGACGATTTGCAGGCCCATAGTGGTTCTATGGGTCAAAAAGTGGCGGAAATATGAACCACACAGACGAATTCGCAGCCCAGCCGAGTAAGGTCAGACAGGCTCCTGGCCCATGCGGTCGGGTAGAGTAGGCGCATGTATCTTGAGTATTACGGCCTGCGCGAGGCCCCGTTTTCAATAACGCCGGACCCGCGCTATGTGTTCCTGTCCGAGCGCCATCGGGATGCGCTCGCGCACCTGTTGTATGGGGTGGGCAAGGGCGGCAGTGGCGGCTTTGTCCAGCTCACCGGCGAGGTTGGCACCGGCAAGACCACGCTCAGCCGCCTGCTCCTTGAACAGTTACCGGAATATACCCAGGTCGCCCTGCTGCTGAATCCAAAGCTGTCGCCGGTCGAGATGATCGAGACGATCTGCGAGGAACTCAAACTCGATATCACCGGCAAGCACGGCAGCCTCAAGGGCCTGACCGACGCGCTCAACACCTATCTGCTGGATGCCTATGCGCAAGGCTTGCGCGTGGTCCTGATTGTCGACGAGGCGCAGAATCTTTCTCTCGATGCACTTGAGCAGATCCGCCTGCTGACCAATCTGGAAACGCCCACCCAGAAATTGTTGCAGATCATCCTGCTCGGCCAGCCCGAACTTCGCGACATGCTCAATCGGCCAGAGCTGCGCCAGCTTGCCCAGCGCATCACCGCGCGCTATCACCTGACCCCGCTCGATTCCGCTGAAGCCGAGGCTTACGTCAAACACCGCATGGCCGTCGCCGGTTGCCAGCACGTTCCGTTTTCGCGGCTTGGCATGCGTGCGCTGTTCCAGCGTTCCAGCGGCATCCCGCGTCTGATCAATGTCATTGCCGATCGTGCCCTGATGGCGGGTTATGCGCGCGAGCAGCAATCGATTGGCGAACGTCTGGTTGATCGCTCGGCTGACGAAACCCTGCCCGGCCACGCCCGTTACTGGGTCCGTCGTTATGCACGCTGGGTGCTGGTTGGTCTGCTGGTGTTGGCTGCGGGTATTTTCGGTGTGCGTTCCCTGCAACACGACCCTGCGCCAGCGCAAGTGACCGAAGTCGACGCACCCGCGCCGGCTGTGCTTGCGGATGCCGGCATTGAGCGCCTCGAAGAGCGTCTGGCCGCGCCGCCGGAAACCGAACTCTCGGCGCTGACCCAGTTGCTGTCACGCTGGCAGATTGGCTCGGGTGAGGTATCGGTGCGCGCGGCGACACGTTGCCAGCCATTGGTCGCCGCGGGCATCTTCTGTCTGCGCGGCCGGGCCACGCTCGAACAGGTATTGCGCTTCGACCGCCCGCTGATCCTGGTTCTTGGTACGCCGGAAAAACCCATGCACGTCTTGTTGCAGGGCGCCGGCAAGCGGGAGGTGCATGTCGATCTGGCGGGCGAGACCATCAAGTTGCCGCGCGAGGCGCTGACACGTTACTGGGCGGGCGATTTCATCGCGATCTGGCGCGTCCCCGCTGCGATCACCGGACCGCTGCGCAAGGGTGATGCCGGTGCCGGTGTGGCCTGGGCCAAGCAGAACCTGAGTCACCTTGATCGAGGTGCCGATGCCGAGGCGGGTCCCGCCTATTTCGATGCCGATCTTGAGGAGCGCGTGCGCAAGCTGCAGCTCGCCTATGGCATCCAGGCTGATGGCATCATCGGTCCAGAAACCCTGTTTGCGCTGTCCGCGCTCGAAGAAACAGGCCCCCACCTCACCCGCAATATCGAGTGACCCCAACCGCCCATGTCGCTGATTCTCGAAGCCCTGAAGAAATCCGAACGCCAGCGCCGCCTCGGCGAATCGCCCTCGCTCGGTTCGCCGGTCATGGCCGTGCGCCGTCGCCGCAGCCTGTTGCCAGCGCTCGTCGTATTGATCGCGATCGGCCTCACCGCGTTGTGGTGGATGGGCCGCGAACGCGCGGCGCCGGAAGCAACTGCGAATGTCGCGCCGGCCGGCCAGGTTGTCGCCGCGACACAGCCTCTGCCGGCACCGCCGGCTGCAGCGGTGGCACACCCGAATGTGGCGCCAGCGGCGCAACAAAAGAAGCTTGCGGTGCCGGTCCCCGCGATGGACGCACAAGCGAGCCAGCGCGAGAAGCTGCGCAGCGGCGAACTCGTCGCCGCCAATCCGCGAGCCGGGGCGGCGGCAACGATCAAGGAATCCGAACCGGTCTCGGCGGCCGATCCGGCAGCCATTGCCGCCGCGATGGCCGATGCGAAGAAGCCATCGATGGCGCCGGAGCGAGCGAATCCTGTCGCGAAAGCATCCGCTGCGCCTGCGCCAGCCGCTGCGCTCAAGAGCCCAGCCGCCGAACCCGCAGCGGCCGCGGATCCGACCCTCAAGTTGATGTGGGAACTGCCGCTGGCGACGCGCCGCAGCCTGCCCGAGATCAAACTCAGCATGCACGTCTTTGCCACCGAGCCCAAGCAACGCTTCGTCATCATCAATGGTGAACGTCGCGCCGAGGGCGATGAATTCGAAGGACTCAAGCTGATCGAGATCCGCACTGATGGCGTCATCTTCGAGCACGAAAATGTGCGCTTCCTGTATCCCCGCGGCGGGCGCTGAGCACGGATCGCGGCGATGTTCGTCCATCTGCAGAGCCGCCGGCGTCGCCAGCCGCCCTGGGCCACGTTGTTCCTGGTCGCGGCATGTGTGGCCATGTTCCTGTGGATCGTGGCCGAACCGGTCAGCGATCGTGGCCGGCTGCTGACATTCTGGGGAACCGTGCCGACGACCCTGCTCGATGTCAGCGTGCCCTGGCAAACCCAGCTTTCGGAATTGCGTTTCGCCCGCCTTGTCACGGCCTTGTTCATCCATGCCGACTGGATCCACCTGACCACCAACCTGCTGTTCCTGATCATCTTCGGCGTGCCGACCGAACGCGCCCTCGGGGCCGGACGTTTCCTTGTCCTGTTCATCGTCGCGGGTGCGCTGGCCAATCTGGTCGGTGCCTGGACCCTGGCCGCAACCAATTCGCCGATCATCGGCTCGAGCGGCGCGGTATCGACAATCGTCGGCGCGTATCTGGGTCTGTTCCCACGCGCGCGCCTTGGCTTGGTGTTGCCACTGGGCGTGTTTCTCGAATTCGTACGCATCCCGGCGTCGCTGCTGATCGGCTTCTGGGCCGCCCTGCAACTGCTCTTCACCTACGTCGGACCGGCCTTCGGCGCGGTCGCGTGGTGGACGCATATTGCCGGATTCCTGGTCGGCATCGGGTTTGCGCTGTTGTCACGAACGGCAGTCGCACGCCGCCTGCGCGGTTGACAGGCGGATTGTCCGATCATGTCGCTGTCCGATCAGGCGGTCGGACGCGACTGCGTCAAGTTGCTTACGTTGTCGCGGAACATGGTTTCGTATTCAGCGCGAAACGCGAGCGCCGCCTCGTCGGGCGTCTGCTCGAGCAACATACTGCGATTGACCCAGTTGAATGCGTTGTAGCGCGCCGCCGCAAACAGCAGTGCGGCACTGACTTGCGCCTTGGGATATTTTTCGCCCAAGGTGTTGGCCCGGCTGATGAAGCGGTCA
>JBDTCQ010000155.1:0-6886 GCA_039923515.1 Dokdonella sp. | reverse complement strand
CTCAGGCGCCTGGAACGAGGCGGTCATGTTGAAGATCGGCTGACCATGCTGGATCGCGACGATGCGCCGCGCCGAGAAACTGCCGCCATCGCGGCTGCGCTCGACGTAGTAAATGATGGGTGCCTCGACATCGCCGGCACGCAGGAAATAGGCATGCAGCGAATGCGCGTGGCGCGCGGGATCGACGGTCTGCTGGGCCGCCGACAAGGCTTGTCCGAGGACCTGGCCACCAAACACGTAGCGCGTGCCGATGTCGCGGCTCTGGCCACGGAACAGGTTGTCTTCGAAGCGCTCCAGCTGGAGCAGGTCGATCAGTTCGCTGACTATCGGTGCAGTCATGGAGGCAGGCGTTCGCAACGGTGGGCCAGTATAGCCAAGCCGGTATTGCGCCGGGTCAATCGTCCTTTGGATTGGGCCAGCGTTGGAGGCCGCTGCCAGCGACCACCTTGTCCCACGGAAACATCGGTCCAGGGTCGATCCGGCGCGGCAGGAGCAGATCCGGCTTGTCGCTGGATGGCTCCTTGCGCTGGTCAAGCACATCATGGCCGGCGATCCAGCGCAGGTTGGGATAAGCGTCGCGCAAGTGCTTGAGCAGGCCCAGCAACGACGTGATCTGCGCGGCGGTGTAGGGCTCGGTCATCACCTGGTGGCGGGAATCGTTCCAGTCTGGATAGCGGCCCGTGTTGACCAGTTCGATGCCGATCGAGCGCGGATTGAACTGAAATGTGTGATGCGCGACGCGCAGGTCGCCGACAAAACGCAGGGTCCGCCCATCGCGATCAATATAGTAATGACCGCTGTTGCCAGTCTGGCTGTCCTCGTAGCGGATGCGCTCGCCGTATTCGCGCGCGATCGCCAGATCAGGCAATTCGGTGCAATGGATGACGACAAGGTCGATCGCCGAAGGAACTCGTTCGGCGAGGCGTTCCTCGTAGGGCAAAGGCCAGTCTTGAATGGGAAGATCGATCATGCGTGCAGTTTCGCACGGCTGATGTGCAACCGCATCGGGACTGAAGTCCCTCCCACGACCGCGTTGGCTTGGCCGCGAGCGGATGAGCCACCCTGCATTCGCCGTGGGAGCGGCTTCAGCCGCGATGCTTCTTCTTCATTCCGCAACAAGGTAATCGGGCTGGCGGCTCTTCCTGCGAAAGCCGAGCGGACGGCGCGGGTTACCTGGACGATCCTCGCGTAGCGGCTTTGTCGTAAGTGTTAGCATCGCGCGTTTTGACGGAGCCGCATTCGTGAAAGGAACCATCATTCTTTCCCATGGCCTCGAAAGCGGGCCCGATGCGACCAAGGTCACCGCGTTGGCCCGGGTGGCTAATCAGCTTGGCTGGTCCAGCATCCGCCCGGACTACCGTGACCTCGATGCGAGTCGGGATGTTGCGGCGATTACCGCACGCGCAGCGCGTGCCGTGACGGCGGCCCCAACCGAAGGCCGAGTGATTTTTGCAGGCTCTAGTATGGGTGCCTTTATTTCGGGCTTCGCCTCGATGCAGCGTCAATGTGTGAGCTTGTTCCTGATGGCCTTGCCGGTTGGCATCAAGGGTTATGCATTCGACTATAAGGCAGCGAAAGTGCCAACGGCTCTCGTCCACGGCTGGCGCGACGAGGTGTGTCCGGTCAACGCGGTGATCGAATTCGCCCGTGATCGGGGTGACACCCTGCATCTGGTGGATGATGACCATCGCCTGGGCGCGCATGTCGATTTTTGCGCCGAGGCATTTCGCCAGCTGCTGCTGAAACTGGAATCGTGATGAGGCCATTCTTTGCCACCTGCCCGAAAGGACTCGAATACCTGCTTCGAGATGAACTCATCGCGCTGGGCGCAAGCGAAGTTCACGAGGCGCTCTCCGGCGTGCATTTCAGTGGCGAGCTGGTTGATGCGTATCGCGCCTGTCTGTGGTCGCGTCTGGCCAGTCGCATCCTGATGCCGCTCAGCGAATTTGCCGCCGCCGACGAACATGCGCTTTATGATGGTGTGCAGGCGATCGACTGGTCACAGCACCTGACCGAGGAAGGCACCCTGGCCGTCGATGCGGTAAGCAACGCCAGCCTGCTTCGACATACGCGCTACCTCGCGCAGAAGGTCAAGGATGCCGTCGTCGACCAGTTTCGTGATCGCAATGGCAACCGCCCCAGTGTCGATCTCGAACAGCCATCCATACGGCTGAACCTGTTGTTGCGCAAGGATCGCGCCTTGCTCTCGCTCGATCTGTCCGGCACGCCGCTGCATCGGCGCGGCTACCGCGTCGGTCAGGGCGAAGCGCCCCTCAAGGAAAACCTCGCCTGCGCGATGCTGCTGCGTGCGGGCTGGCCGGAAATTTTCAAGGCCGGTGGAGCTCTGGTCGATCCGATGTGTGGTTCCGGCACGCTGGTGATCGAGGCGGCCTTGATGGCCGCCGACGTTGCGCCTGGAATCCGGCGAACGTATTTCGGATTCCTCGGCTGGCTCGGTCACGATGTGACGGCATGGGAAACCCTGATTGCGGAAGCCACTACGCGTGCGGAAACGGGTTTGCGTGCACTGCCTGCCGTGTTCTTCGGTTTTGATGAGGACCCGAATGTCCTCAACCAGGCCAAACGCAATGCGCAGCAGGCCGAGGTGATCGGCTTCACGCGCTTTGATCGGCAGTCCATTGAACACCTGCAGCGTCCGGCCGATGCCACGGCGACTGGGCTTCTGATCTGCAATCCACCGTATGGCGAACGCATCGGCCAGCAAGATGCCCTGGCGCCAACCTATCGCGCGATTGGCGACAAGGCGCGCAGTGAATTCGATGGCTGGCGACTCGCCGTGATCACCTCGGATGAGAATCTTGGCCGCGCCATCGGGCTGCGCGCACACAAGCGCTATGCGCTCTACAACGGCGCGCTGGAATGTCGCTTCCTGTTGTTCGAAATCGGTGGTGATGCGGCACCAAAGATTGTTGAGGAGCGCCCGCTGACGCCCGGTGCCGAAGCGGTTGCGAACCGCTTGCGCAAGAACATCAAGCACCTGCGCAAACGCCTTGATCGCGACGAGGTGCACTGCTGGCGTGCCTACGATGCCGATATTCCGGAATATTCGGCGGCAGTGGATGTGTACAGTGGTCGTGAGGAATCGCGTCCGGACAAACCGGCTTCCACTTGGCTGCATGTTCAGGAGTATGCGGCGCCAAAGGAGATTCCCGAGCATGTCGCTTCGGCGCGACTTGCCGAACTGGTGCGCGGTGCCGGTGAGGCATTCGAGTTGCCACGCGATCGCATCGCGGTGAAGACACGCTACAAGGCCAAGGGCGGTGGCAAGTACGGACGCATGGACCAGCGTTCGAGTTTCCTGATCGTCGAGGAAGGCGGCCTCAAGTTTCGTGTCAACCTGCACGATTACCTCGATACCGGCTTGTTCCTCGATCATCGACCGGTGCGTGCGCACCTGCGCGAGATGTCGCGTGGAACGCGCTTCCTGAATTTGTTCTGCTACACGGCTACGGCGAGTGTTTATGCAGCTTCCGGTGGAGCCCGCACAACCACCAGCATTGATCTTTCGGCCACCTACCTGGACTGGGCAGCGAAAAATCTCGCTTTGAACGGCTTCAGCGGTGCTGCCCATCAGTTGATCCAGGCCGATTGCCTGCAGTGGCTGGCGCACGATCGCGGCGAGTACGATTTGATTTTCGTCGATCCGCCGACCTTCTCGAACTCCAAACGCGCCGAGGATTTCGATGTGCAGAAAGAGCACGTTCGATTGCTTGGTCTGTGTTCGGAGCGCCTTGCGTTCGGTGGCACCATCGTGTTCTCGAACAACTACAGGAGATTCAAGCTGGATCCGGTGATCGCCGAACAGTTCGACGTGCGCGACACCAGCAGCGCAAGCATTCCATTCGACTTCACGAGAAATTCACGAATCCATCAATGTTACGAACTGCAACCACACTGAATATTCATATTCATTTCAGTCGCGATTCAGTCTTCAAAACGCAGAGTGCAGGCGTTCCCTAGGAGGACACCCGAAATGTTGTTTTCATCTGCCCGTCGAATTCGCCTTGCACCGGTTTTGCTTGCCCTCTTGGCGGCGCTGATGTTTGCGCCAAGCGCGTTCGCGCGCGGGCACCACAACAACTGGGGCGTGAGCCTTGGCTTTTCGGGACCTGGTTACAGCATCGGCTATTCGGATTGCCGCAATTGTGGGCGCGGATACGTCAGCGGCAATTTCTATGGTGGCTACAGCGGCGGATATGGTGGCTACAACGGTGGATATGGTGGCTACAACGGCGGCTATGGTGGCTATTACAGCGGCTATGGCAACTACTACGGCAGTTATGGCGGTGGCTATTACTCATCGTCGCATTACCCGACCTACTACAACACCTACTACCCGAGCTATGGCGCGGTTTATTACGACTACCCCTCCTATCGCCGCAATTATCGGCCGGTGACGCGCCGCGTTGTCCGCTACGACAATTCCCGTTACAACGATTACCGTGGCCGCGATAGCTATCGGGACGACCGTCGAGATGATCGCCGCGACGAGCGCCGCCATGATTCGCGCGATTATGCCGAGCGTGACCGTGGCTACTCGCGCCGTGCCGCCTATTACGATCGCGACTGAGCGATCAGCTTGAGCAAGGCCGCCTGCATGTCCAACCTGCAGCCGGCACCCCGACCCCGCGGACATTTCCCCTGATATCCGCGGGGTCTTCTTTTTGGCGTTCGGCTAGGACTTTTGCGGCCGCGCAAAGCGGAGCCCCCACGGCATCGAAGCTGAACCAACCCGGGTCGTCATTCAATCTGGTTGATTTCACGAGCCGGTGTTACGCTGCGGACTTTCGCAACCCCGCTTGTCGTGTGGTTGCTTCAATCGGGAATTGCGTATGACACTAATTGACCCGCCAATGCGCGATCGCTTGGCCAAAGCCGATCACGCGGTGGGCAATTGGACATTCTTCCGCCAATGGCTGAAGAATCCGCTGGCCATCGCGGCCTTGTCGCCATCCAGCCGCATCCTGGCGCGCGAGATGATCAACCAGTTGCCCGAACACGCCGGGCGCGTGATCGAACTCGGTGGTGGCACGGGTGTGTTCACCCGCGCGTTGCTCGAAAGGGGGGTTGCGCCGGAAGACCTGCTTGTCGTCGAGCTCAATACGGAGCTGCACCGCCTCTTGCGCGAGCAGTTTCCACAAGTAAAAGTCATCCGTGGCGACGCACGCGAGCTTCGGAGCATTCTCGATCACGAAGCATTTGGCCAGGATCACGGCGTGAGTGCGATTCTCAGTGGCCTTGGTTTGCTGTCGATGTCACGCAGCACCCAGCGCAGTATTCTGACTGCGGCGTTCTCGGTGCTTGGGACCAGTGGCCGCTTCATCCAGTTCACCTACGGGCCTTCGAGTCCGGTATCGCGTGAACTGCTGAGCGAACTCGGTCTCCATTCGGTCCGGGCCGGTGTCGCCTGGCGCAATGTGCCGCCTGCGGCCGTCTACGTGTTTACGCGCAAGAGTTCAACTTCAATTCGCGCGGTGCGCACGCATCGGCGCTGATTCGAGGCGCATTCGACAAAAGCATCAGCGGGAGCCATTTCATTCGCGATGGTTTTGTCATGAGCCTGCGGGTTCGATTGTCACCTCAAGTATTAATCAGAACCATCTTCGCCGGATTCCTGCACGCCGTTGCCCGGGCGCGACTGCAACTCAGCGACCACTTCCTGCAATTGTGCAACGAGGTTCTCCAACTGGCTGACGCGCTCGCTGAGCCCGGCTGATGATTTCTCGGTGGGCTCGGTCATGCTCATCGCTGCATCGAGCGACACCGCCCCGCATAGCAGGTGCATGTAGCGCTCCTCACGCTGGCCCGGTGCCCGATGCAGACGCACAACCAGCGCTGGCGAACGCGAGGCGAGGCGATCGAGCACCGTCCGCACTTCTTCGGCATCAGGAAAATCAGCCAGGCGTTCGCTGCGCGAGTAAAGCTCATTGAGCGTCTGCGGGCCGCGCAGCATGAGCAAGCCAAGCAGGGCGCGCTGGCGCGAAGTGACGTTGAAGCCGGTGTCGAATTTGTGCGCGTAGCGCGAAGCGCGTGCACTCAAGGTACCGCTGACCAGGTTCTTGCCTTCGAGTTGACGCAAGGCATGGCCGACTTCGCCAGGCTCGTAATGGCTCATCGGATCACGGTTGGATTTCTGGTTGCAGGCGGCGACCACGGCGTTCAAAGTCAGCGGATAGGCGTCCGGTGTCGTCGCGTGCTTCTCGATCAAGCTGCCAAGGATGCGTGCCTCGATCGCTTCGAGCATATCGAGTTCGACGGTGCCGGGATCGACAGGGTTCTCTTCAATGTGCATTCGGCTTCCCCGTTGTCGCGCTTGCGCGGTGTTTCTCGAACCACGCAACCGTGTTGAGCACTTGGGCAATCATGTTGCTTGGACGCGAGTTGATGTGGTGCGAGGCGCCCGGAATGCGCACCATCGCGGTATCGATCTTGCGAAGTTTGAGTGCCTGGTAAAACTGCTCGGCCTCTGATGCCGGCGTGCGGTGATCATCATCACCCACCATCATCATCGTCGGCGTGGTCACCTTGTCGACGTAGTGGAGCGGCGAGCGCTTGGCGTAGTTCTCGGGGTTCTCCCACGGCATGCCATCAAACCAGTACTGCGAGAAGTACGGATACATGTCCGAGGTCAGTACGAAGCTGGCCCAGTTGATCACAGGCTTCGCCGACACCGCGGCGCGGAACCGATCGGTATGGCCAACGATCCACGCGGTCAACGCGCCACCGCCGCTGCCGCCGGTGACAAACAGGTTGTCCGTATCGATCGAGCCACGTGCGATGGTTGCGTCAACCACGCTCATCAAGTCGTCGTAATCCTGACCCGGATAGGCGTTTTCGATCAGGTTGGCAAACTCGGTGCCATAGC
>JBDTCQ010000154.1:0-5457 GCA_039923515.1 Dokdonella sp. | reverse complement strand
GGCCTTTCATGCGCGCTATCCGGATGTCGATGTCCGCTTGATTCCATGCAACACCGAACAGGCCGCGCGCGCGGTGCTCGACGGTTCGGCCGATATCGCGGTGGTCGAAGGCACTTTGGATCCGGGGCCGTTCGTGTTGCAGGAGGTACCGGGTGATCGCCTCGTGCTCGTGCTGCCGCAGGATCACGCCTTGGTCGGACGGAATCAAGTCAGCGCGACCATGCTGCGCAAAGCGGTATGGGTGATGCGCGAGCGCGGCTCGGGCACGCGGCGCCAGATCGAAAGTGCGCTTGGCGCGTGGGGTATCGCGGCGGCCGATTTGAACGTCGCCATTGAAATGCCATCGAATGAATCCGTGCTGGCAGCAGTCGAGGCTGGCGCTGGCATCAGCGCGGTATCCGAGCTCGCTGCTCGGCGCAGTGGCTTGCCGATGATCGATCTTGATCTTCCACATCGTCGCTACACCGTGCTACGCCACAGCGAGCGCACACCCAATCGTGCACAACAAGCCTTGATCGATTTGCTCGTTGCCGATTTGGTCTGAATGATTTGCTGCCGAGAGCAATCGATCGTCAGTGCGTTGCCACTGGCGGTGCGCGATCCAGCGCGGCGATGAGTGCAGGGTCGCGCTGGTAGAGATCATCGACGAAACGCACGCCGCCGTTGCCATCGGATACGGCGGTCAGATAGAGCAGGTGCACGCTGACGGGTTCATCCAGCACGACGGTCTGTTCCGTACCGGCACTCGCCGCAGCATCGATGCGCTCGCGTGTCCATTCCGGCATCGGAGACAGCAGCCACTGGGCGAGATCGAGCGCGGACTCGACACGGATGCAGCCCGAAGAAAAACTGCGCCGCACGCGACCAAAAAGTGCCGGAGCCGAGGTGTCATGCAGGTACACATTATGCTTGTTGGGAAACATGAACTTGACCGCTCCCAGCGCGTTCTGCGGGCCCGGTCGCTGGCGCAGGCGATACGGGAAATTGCTTGAGGACAGCGCTTTCCAGTCGATGCCAGCCGGATCAACGATGCCGCCATTGCGATCGACCACGACATAGCCGAGCCGCGCCACGGCACCCGGGTCGCGCTTGAACAACGGCAGCTTGTCGCGCACCGCCAGCGAATGGGGCACTTCCCACCACGGGCTGAAAACGAGATGGGTGATCTTGCCCGAGAAGCTGGGCGTGCTCCGATACTGCTGGCCGACGATGACCTGATGAACACGCTGGATGGCGCCATCGGCCCAGGCTTCAAGTTGAAAATCGGCGATGTTGACGCGGATGTTGCGGCGGCCCATGTCGGTGGGCAGCCAGCGCAGGCGTTCGAGATTGGCGCGGATCTGATCGATGCGATCGTTGGCGTGACGGTTGAGCTGGGCAAGGGTCAGCGTGCCAACGACACCGTCCGGTTCGAGGTTGGCGCGGCGTTGAAAAGTGCGCACCGCGTCTTCCACACTGGCATCGAAATCGGTTCGGGTCTCGGCTGCCGGCTCGGCCTCGAGCAAGCCCGACAGCAGCAAACGTGCGCGCAATTGTTCGACGCGGATACCGCTATCACCGAGGCGCAGGGTGGGTCCGCTCTCGATGCCAACCCAGCGACCGCGGGCTGCATAGCCGCGGAAGCGTGCCAGAGTCTTGCGCAATTCGGCATACAGCGGATCGCTTGGTGCGAGGCGTTCCAGCGCGCCGGCGACATCACCCGCAGCCAGAGCCTGTCCGAGCAATGCGACCGCATCGATGCTTGGCCGGGTCGCGGTCCAGTCGGGTTCGACGGTCAGCGGGTCGACGCGGCCCGCGTGCAGATGCGCGGCCAGCGCAAGCCACGCATCGGTCGCCAGCAATTCGCGCGTGGCATCGCAACGATCCGGGCCGAGCAAGCCGTCAAGGTGGTAGTCACGCGCCTGCAAACCGTGGCTTTCGGAATTTTCGATCGCACCGACGAGAGACTGCAACGCGGCCTGGCAACCCGGCCCGGTCCACGCCGGCGCGAATCCGCGTTGCTCGTAGAAGCGGCGCACGGCAATCGGATCGAACAGTTCATCAGGATCGTCGTGCAGTTGCACGGTTGCCGAACCTTCGAGCAGTTCGCGCACACTCGGCTCGGTCGAGGTGGCCTGGGCCAGCCCTGCGCCGAACAACCAAAACAGCAGGACGATGCGCGCGAAGTGACTGCCGATCACGAGCCCGCTGGCCGCTTCGCGACGTCATTCTGCGCGGCGGAGTGCTGCGCGAGACGGCGCGAGCAACTCAGATACGGCGAGCGCGCCAGCCACGCTGGGTCGGGATAGTAGGCAAACAGCAATTGGTGATTCTTGAGGTCATCGATCACCGCACGCGCCACTTCCGGACGCAGCGCCGGACAGCCAAAACTGCGCCCGAGCCGACCCTGACGCAAAGCCTGAAGGGGATTCACGTAGCTGGCGCCATGCATGACGATCAGGCGGTCACGCGCCTGGTCATTCGTGCCGGGTTCCAGTCCATCGAGCCGCAGCGAATAGCCGTTGCCGCCGGTATAGGTGTCATCAGTCAGGAACAGGCCAAGGCTGGACTGGTGGCTGCCTTCGACGTTCGAAAACGCATGGGCAAGATTTTCGCCACTGCCACGGCCATGCGCGACATATTCGGCATGCAGCAGTCGCTGGCTGGGCAGATCGAAAAGCCACAGTCGCTTTTCTGTGGACGGCCGCGAATAGTCAACCACGGCCAGTCGCGAGGCCGGCGGTGCCGCGCCAAGTTCGGCTGCGCAATCGCGTGCTTCGAGCGCCAGCGTCACGACTTGCGCCGGCGCATCGGGTGCTTGCTCAAGCAGACGATCGAGCAACTCCGAGGCGCGCGCACTGAAAGGCAGCAGCGCGCAAAGCAGGAGCCAGCAATTCGGGAGACGGGCTGTCATACGCCGGGGAGTATAGCCGCAGTCGCCCGCGTGATTCCGCGGCAGCCGTCGCGTCGGTGCCTGAACGCAGGGAGCATGCGAGCCACGTGCAGAGAAGCAATCTGATTCAAACGGACAGCTTCTCCGCGCCGCGCTTTATCGAGTCGGACGCCGGCTTGGTCATGCTCAAAGCCTCGCCGTTTTGCAGCTGGAGCCGTCGTGCCTGATGCCTTTCGGCTGGTTGCGTTAGAGCCATCGCGGCTGAAGCCGCTTCCTATAGAGATCCTGCAGCAGGCGCGTACATTGATGGTTCGCCCCTTCATTCGCGGCAGCGCTTCACCCCGCCATCGCCTGCAGCATCAAGCCGGTGAGCCATGCGCAGTAGGTGCCAAGGGCATAGCCGAACACAGCCATGAGTACGCCAACCGGAGCGAGACTGGGATGGAAGGCGCTGGCGACCACCGGTGCGCTGGCCGCGCCGCCGATATTGGCTTGTGAACCCACCGCCATGAAGAACAGGGGCGCCCGGATCAACTTGGCAACGCCCAGCATGATCAGGCCGTGGACCGAGATCCAGCACAGGCCAAGCGCAAACAAGCGTGGCCGATCGAACAGTGCGCCGATGTCCATGTGCATGCCGATCGTTGCGACCAGGATATACAAGGCCGCCGAACCAAACCTCGATGCGCCGACACCTTCAAGCCTGCGCGCACGGGTGAAGCTCAGGACCAGCCCGATCGTGGTGGCGATCACCACAACCCAGAAGAATCCCGAGGTCAGGCTGTAGCGCCCAAGCTCGGGCGCCACACGACCGATCCATGCGGCCAGTGGCTTGCCGACGGCATGCGAAACGCCCATCGCACCGAGCCCGAGCGAAAGAATGATCATCATGTCGGTCAAGGTCGGGGTGCGCGCATGTTCGGTATTGAACGTCTCGATGCGCTTTTTCATGTCATCGATTGCGCGGGTGTCGGCACCAGTCCAGCGATCGAACGCCTCGGCGCGTCCGGCGAGGAATAGAAGCACGGCCATCCAGACATTGGCGACCAGCACATCCACGGCGATGAACTGCCCGAACAGATTTCCGTCGACCTTGAATACTTCTTTCATCGCAGCCTGGTTTGCGCCGCCGCCAATCCAGCTGCCTGCAACGGTGGCCATGCCACGCCAAGTGTCGCCGGCAACCGTCTGCGGGGAAATGATCTCGAACAGGCCAAACGCAAATACCGCACCAAACATCACGCCGAACGTGCCGACCAGAAACATGATGATCGCCTTCGGCCCGAGGCGCAGGATGCCTTCGAAGTCGATCGACAAGGTAAGCAACACCAAGGCCACCGGCAGCAGATAGTCGCGCGCCATTGGATAGAGCCCGCTGGCATTGCCATCGATCAGGCCCACGCTGTTAAAAACTGCGGGGATGAAGTAGCACAACAACAACGATGGCACGTAGGTGTAGAACCGCTTCCAGAATCCATCGGGGCGCGCAGCCGTCCAGAACACGAGACCAAGCGATGCCGCCAGCAAGCCGAGTACCACGGTGTCATCGGTTATGAGCGCGGTCGCGGTCTCTATTTCCTGCATGTTTGGTTCAGCTCCGGGCGAAGAGGGACAAAATCGGGGCCGATCCTCGCACACTGCGCCGAGTCGTTGCTTGGATGAATGAACCGAGCGGCCTCCTCGCGGTCGTATTCAGGCGAAGGTCGTTACCAGATTTTGCACGGGTAGTGCCTGGCAGCCTCGCCTAAGGGCAAGGCGAATCAGCGATAATCCGACGATACTGATGCGGTGTGGACGATCATTACTGGTGAAGCCGGGTAACCATCAAAAGTCGACATGCGCGGCGCGAGCGGATCGTTTCCTTTTTTTTGCACGTCTGCTGATGATTCTCTGCGCGGCTATCGGCTCAATCAACGTGAGCCGCGATGCGCTGGCCGACTCAGCGCATGACGACGCGGTCATCCAGCAATTGCAGGCGTTGCGCGAAGCCGGGGAAACCTCGCCTGAGGCTGCACAAAAGCTCGATCGGATTGGCGCGGATATTCAAGCGGTTGCGCCCTATGCTGTCCGTCGCGAATTGGCGAAGACGCAGCTGTTCGTGTTGCAGGACAGTTTGAGTACCGACGAAGCTTTGGGGAGAATGGAAGCGCTGCGCAAGCTGGCGGACACCAATGGCGATGACGATACCGTCAGCCTGATGGACATCCGACGCATTTACATGAAGCACGCCGATGACGACATCGGCAAGTTCATCGATCAGCTGAATGAAGTCCGTGCGCAGATCCATTCGGATGCGTCGCCCGAAGTCATGGAGGCGCTCGAAGTCAGTTACGGCAACATGTATTTTGATGCGGGGAATTTCGATACCGCGTTGCGCCACCAGCTTGCCGCACTGGATTGGGCGCAAAAGCTGTCAGTGGGACGCGAACGCGCGCGGCTGTTCCGTCTCGGCACGATCGCCGATCTCTACAACGCCATGGATCTTCCGGATCAGGCGCTTGCTGATCTGGATCAGGCGCTGACCCAACCCGCGGCCGCCATTCCTGTGCAGAACCGGATTTCGCTGTCGGCAACGCGCGTTGTGG
>JBDTCQ010000153.1:0-7297 GCA_039923515.1 Dokdonella sp. | reverse complement strand
GGCCGAGCCGCATGTAGAAGAGGCTCAGCTACGGAGTGCGGTACTTTTCACGCTCATTGATTTGCGCATCTGGAAATTCCTGGCACGCAATGATCCATCCAAAAACCGTGGCCCCGATGCTCCTCCTCGGAAGCAAACGGGGCGGGGCTTGTGTTTGTCGTCCAATCAGATGATCGATACGTTCAATGAACAAACAAGGCGATCAGGATGATGATCGGGATTGGTACGCCCAAGAAAAGAAGAAGTAGGGAACGCATAACGCCTCCGGGTTGATTAGCGGTAGTTCCGCGTGGATGTCCAGACAAGCTTGTCGCGACGACGACCGCCGAAAATCGCGGCAACGCTGGCACAGAATGCGCCGAGCATCAGTGACACGAACAGCCACAACGATGCGTGAGCGGAGAGCTTGCGCGCATCATCCGTGGCCTTCAGTGCGGTGGCCTTGGCCGTTTCGATTGACTGCTTCATGTCGGCGAAAGCAGTATCGACGCGCTGCTCCGCTTCCTGCTGGGTCAGATGTGTTGAATCGGCAATCACCTGTCCGAGATAGGTCTTGTCACCCTGGGACAAGGAGCCGCTGGCGAGGCCGTTCGCGAAGATGCGCGCCGCTTCGACCCGCCTGGATGCTGTGTTTCGCGGTGTTCGAACCGACATTGCGCTTTCGTTCACTCCTTCGGGCTCAGCGGAGGCCGAGTCGGCGTTGTTGGCGGCGTTGCTTCTGAACAAGGTGTCGACGAAATAGCTCGAACCGTCATCCTTTCCATCCGTGGCTTTCGAAGCCATGACGCTTGCTCCGCTGCCCACTGCTTCGACCGCAGCGCTGGCGACCGAGGCGCCACCGTTGATGACGGTTGCCACCGAGCTGGCGAGAAACGCGACCACCACGAGTGACGCCACCGCCCAGCTGAGGAAACCATGCGCCGTATCGCGGAAGTAAACTTCGTCATCGTGCATGCCCGCCCACTTGCTGCGCAGGCGTCCTGCGAGATAGCCGCCCATACCCGACGCGGCGATCTGCGTGAAGGCCAACCAGACGATGGTCGCGATGCCCAGGGCTTTGGCGCTGGTTCCGGTGTTCATCCACGGCGATACCGAGGAAAGGCCGAGGCCGAATCCCAAAATCACCAGCACGTAGGACAAAGCTGCGGCGCCTGTAGCCCCGGCAAAAATGGCGGGCCAGCTGACTCCTGGCACTGAATCGTCGAGGATGCCGGCATCGACGATTCGTTCTGTCACGTTCGTTTGCATCGTGTTCTCCACGTTTGATAACCGAATTTGAGGGGATGCGAGTCCCGACGCATGGCGACACTGCGTAGGCAGCGTGGCGCATGACAAACTCATGCCGAAGCTCCAAGGAAAAGATCAGGGACGCCGCACCAAGTTGTGAGCCGAAGGTACGTCACGCATTCCGAGGAGCCGCTGAACGGACGACAGGTGCGTTAGCCAAAATTCAGCAATTGCGCTCGTTCACCCGCTCGAATTAAGTTCGCTTGAATGCGCTTGCGACCGCGACGGTGAAGCGGATCGTCATCGCGGCGAACCCGGATTCTTGATTACTCAGTCGCTGGTTGCGTCCGGAACGTAATCCGGATCGCCGACATCGCGAAGGTTGCATTCGCCGGCATCGTCGATATGACGATCGATGCGCGCTTGCAGTGCATCGATGCGTTGCGGTTCGATCCGCCCCAGCGCGATCTCGCCATGGGTTTCGGACAACCGCAGTGCATGTTCGGCGCACGGCCAGTTGTCGAGTTGGGCCTGCGCTTCGGCAAGCTGGAAATAGGGCAGATAGTCGGTGAACCACATTCCGTACGTGCGCTTGTGCGCGCTCGGCTCCGGCTTCAGCGCGATGGACTGGGCAAACTGCGGAACCGCGCGTCGTGCATCACCCGCTTCGAGCAAGGCTTGCGCGTAGGCGAAGTGAAAGTACCAGGGCAAGATATTGCGCGCTGTCGATGCATTGAGACCGCATTGGATGAGCACCTTGCGACGCAACGCGTCCGCCTCGGAGGGTTGCAGGTTGAATGACTGCGAGGCATCGGCCGGATCGGAATCCCGATCAACCGCTGCCGCAGCAAAAATCGGCAACGACAGCGCCAGACTGATGCCGAGTACAAGCCGAGCTGTCTGATCAGCCAGCATGATCCACCTCCTCAACGCACGCGATCAACGGGACGGCATCGAAACTGCGCCAATGATGGTACTCCTGCAGACGGCAGGTGATTGTCAGATGGAACCGGAGCGGCGTGAAATCATCTGTCACTGGTTCTTGAATCCATCGCAGAGTAAGCGCGCACCCCAACGGGTTTCGTGGCCTCCTGATGTCGAAGGCTCAGTCAGATAGCGGCGGTTTGGATTCCTCGGGCGTAGCCGGCTCGTCGAATCCGCTGCGGAACAGAACCAGTGTGCTGCTCACTATTGCAGTATGAATCGCCGGATCGGAAGTGCGGCTCAGCAAAACGACATAGTCCACTTGCGGATTGGGTGTATCCGGAAGAACCGGTGCACTGACCAGCCAGGTGAGGATGCCGCCCGGCGGAAGAATCAGGTTGGTGTCAGTGAGTACGCCAGTGCCACTGGCCACGCATGCAGCGCCGTTTGCAGCTGTGCACATCCAGGTGGTTGCCGCCTGATCCAAGTCCGGTGATGCAGCGCTGATGATGGCGTCAAACGCGGGTGCATTTCCGTGGTTTTCAGCCGTGATCACGTAAGACTGTGTGGCTCCATATTGGGCGTAGTCATTCGTGCCAACGCATTCCATCCCGCGCATTTGGCAAGCGCCAACAACCAGATCAACAACAAAATCGGCGGCGAAGCTCGCGTTCACGATGCAATCATGGGTGACCGGCGAAGTCGTGTAGGTGCTGCCGTTCAACTGGCCGCCGCAGGTTCCCGATATCGAACTGACGTGGTAGCCAGCATCGGCGAGTAGATCAATGCTGGCAGACGAATCAAGCAACACGCGCTGAGATGCGGGAGATACCGCACCATGCCCGCCTGATACGAAGGCGGATACCTCGAAGTTGAGGGTGAAAGTCGCTCCACAGTGGCGATTGGCATCCAGTGTTACGGATATCGGATTCCCCGCACCGGAGCAGTCATCGCTCCAGCCGATGAATGTCGAATTTGCGGGAGAGTCTGCTGCCAACAAGACGAGGGGCGCACCACCTTCCGCAGAGTAGCTTGCCTGGCAGCTTGCGCCAGCGGCTTGGTCGCAGTCGCTGATGCCGCCGGCCAATGGAGTGGGAATGGAACCCGCTGAAATACGGCCAATGCCTACTACGTCCACATCAAGTTGCACCTGGCGTAGTTCGACAGCGCCAATGTCACAAGCGCTTCCCTGCGGTCGAGTAAACCCGCGCTGGTCCAGGGTGACGCCAGGCTGGCAAGCGGAGGAAACCTGATCGATGATTGCGCTTCCGGGTTGCGGAAGCATGGTCAATCCGAAGCCGCCGTTCTCGCCGAGCGCCCCAAGCATTGGATCGGCACGCACGTCGGCACTGCCACTCCACTTCCCGATCCAGTTTCCGTCATCGGCGAACGAGTCGCCACCACCGCGGATGGTCGTCGTGACCACATCATTGACATAGCCGGATCCTGCAGCAGAACTCCCCGTTGCAACAGAATGCCGCATATCGAGACTGGCTCCATTGGAGTTGCATGAGTTGCCACCCGCTGCGCATGCAGCCAGCGAA
This sequence comes from Dokdonella sp., assembly GCA_039923515.1. Lineage (GTDB taxonomy): Bacteria > Pseudomonadota > Gammaproteobacteria > Xanthomonadales > Rhodanobacteraceae > Dokdonella. The sequence goes on along the minus strand of JBDTCQ010000153.1, from coordinate 3,602 downwards.
TCGCCGAGACTGTAAACGGCACCTCCATCGGCGATGCCGCCAATGCCGGTTGCACCCAGCGCGACGAGATTGTTCGCGAGCGTGACGAAATCCAGTGACATTGTTCCGTTGTAGTTGAAGATAGCCCCGCCCAGACCCCAGCCTTTTGGCGTCGAGCCAAACGGGCCGCTGCCACCTTGGGCGATGTTTGCGGTCAGTGTGGATTGAGTGATCATCACTGTACCGGCATCGTTGAAGATCGCGCCTCCAAATCCCGCGCCGGGCCCACTCTGCTGGTATGTGGCATCGCCGCCACCGAAGCCTCCGAGTCCCCTTGCGACAATGCCCATGGGTTTTCCGCCGCCGCCGCCGAATCCGCCATCGCCACCAGCACCGGCCGGATCGCCACCACCTCCGCTGCCGCCGCCGCCTCCAAAGCCGCCATTGCCTCCTCGACCGCCAGCACCGAGGTAGCCGGTACTCGTATTCTGATAAGACGATCCTCCCATGCCGCCGCCACCACCGAGGCCGCCATCTTTCGCGGGGAAGGCGTCGTAGGGAGGATTCGGGCTTCCGCTTACTCCAACGTTGCCCCCATTCGGCCGTCCGCCATAGACGCCGCAGTAGGGACAAGTGCCCGAATAGATGGCGCCCACACCAGCACCGCCCCACGGACCGACTCCCGAAATACCTGTGCCGCCACCCTTGGCGAGATTGCCCGACAGCGTGCAACGGTCAATCTCAAGATGACCACGATTGAAAATTGCGCCACCGGCGCCAAGTGCTCCGCCACCGAACTGGGAGCCGCCGCCTACTGCTGCGCCGTCCTTCAGGATGAGTCCACGCACGATCAGGCTGCTGTCTGTATCGACATCAAATAGACGAAAGTTGGCGCCGGCGGAACGCGCGAGCGTAATGCCGTGCAACATTCCGTTGGCCGTAGCATCGATGGTCAGCGTCTTGCCGGCTGTCACGAAAAATGCAGATGCGCCGAACTGGCGACCCAGAGTGCCGCTGCCAACGCAGGTTGTCGCACTCGAGGTGACGCAGCCAATTGCATTGCTGTACGTGGTCAACGCGATGATCTGTCCATCGAGCGCTGGATCAAAGACGATCAGATCGCCGCTCGCGGATGACGTAAATGCGTCACGCAGGCTGCCCGAGCCGCTATCGGCCAGGTTGGTTACCGTCAGCATGGCGGCCTGCGCAAGGGTAAAGCTGCTTATTCCAAAGATTGAAGCGGCAAGAACGCATGCAACTCCGAATGAGCTTGGCCGCCGTGAAAACGAGAGACGGATTCGACATTCGTTGCTGAACTTCATTGGGCTTCTCGACGGAGATGATCGGTGTGGCGCGAACGTGCACAAAAATTGAGTGCAGATCTTTGCGGATAGTAGCATTTGTGCAAGATCGGCCTGAAGCTTGGTCGCCCGCAGCGGCGGCTACGTGGGCGCGTGGTGCCGAGTGTCGCTCGCTTGCCTCGTGCGAAACGGGCCCGAGCAATCAGGACAGCGGCGTTATGCCATTTTGATTTCCGTTCTGTTCGGTCCACCGCCGGTCATCCGCGACTCGAACCTGTCGTGATGACAGGTCTCACTTCTTGACGAGCTCTTGAAGAGCTGCTGAAACCCGGCCAACGTTGGCGTGCCAAAGTTTACGGATGGTTTGCTACAAGCAACTCATCGCCAATTCCGATCATTCCGATTTGATGTTTGCGTTGGACGTCGGTACCGGCGGGGAGGAACATGCACGCTTGTTCCGAACGATTGCACCGTCATGAAGTCCGTTGCTGATACCCCCCGTGAAGCCAATCCCGTCGATCCTGGATTTCTTGCGCGGTCATTCGCCTCGACCACGAACATCATTCCTGGCTTGATTCTGGTCGGTGGCGTGACAGCGGCGGCGTATGCGCTGCGCCTGATTCCCGGCATGGGCCTGCTCAGTCCAATGATTCTCGCGATCGGCATTGGCATCCTCTTTCACAATACGGTGTCGACGCCGGTTCAGGCCAAGGCGGGCGTGCAGTTCGCGATGCGCCGCTTGCTTCGGCTGGCGATCATCCTGCTTGGATTGCAGCTGACCATCACCCAGGTCATCGAGGTCGGCGGGCGCGGCATGCTGATCATCGCGACGACCTTGCTGGCAACTTTTCAATTCACGCGCTGGCTCGGCGCGCGCCTGGGTGTCGACGCCAAGCTGGCCGAGTTGATTGCGGCGGGTACTTCGATTTGCGGCGCATCGGCGGTGATTGCGACCAATACGGTGACACGCGGAACCGATGAGGATGTTGCCTATGCGGTCGCCTGTGTGACCGTGTTCGGATCGCTGGCAATGTTTGTGTTGCCTTTCCTCGGCGGCGTGCTGCAACTCGATGCGCATACGTTCGGCTTGTGGAGTGGCGCTTCGATCCATGAAATCGCCCAGGTGGTCGCCGCTGCATTCCAGCGCGGCCAGCAAGCCGGCGAGTTCGGCACGATCGCCAAACTCAGCCGTGTCATCCTGCTTGCTCCGCTGGTGCTTGGTCTGGGCTGGTTTGCCCGCCGTGCGGCGACACGCAAGGGTGACGATGAGGCCGGACATGGACAGGTGCCCGTGCCGTGGTTTGTGATCGGCTTCGTTGCTCTGGTTGCCTTGAACAGCGTGATCAGCATTCCCGATGCACCGAAGAAAATCCTGATCACCTTGACCGCCGTGTTGCTGACGATGGCGCTGGCCGCGATGGGTCTGGAAACCGATCTGCGCAAACTGCGCATGAAAGGCATGCGCCCATTCCTGCTCGGTGCGCTGGCGTGGGCGTTTATCGGCAGCTTCAGTCTCGTGGCGATAAAATTGTTTGGATGACTTCCATCGATTCGGCGAAGCAACAATGACCGGCGATCTGCGGGTGTGAGCGACGGTTCAATCCTTCAGTCGCCCAAAACAAGGATTCCCTTCTGTCACGATGTGTTAGTCGCAACGTACCGAAAGGCATCGGGCATGAATGCCCGTCTTAGGAAAAGCCAGGAAACTCCCGCGCACAGCTCACACGCTAACCTGTAGGAAGCGGCTTCAGCCGCGATGCTTTGCATCCGGCCGAAAGGCATCGGGCATGAATGCCTCTCCTACGAAAAGCCCGGGAACTCTCGCGCGGAAGTCAAACCCTCACCTGCAGGAAGCGGCTTCAGCCGCGATGCTCCTTCACATCCTGCCGCACGGCATCCGGTGTGAATGCCCCTCCAACAAGAATCCGGAGCTCATTGGCGCAAACACGTGGGGGAAACTCGTAGACTCCACCGATAGTTCCAGTCCGGATGCGAGCTCCCGATGACCCTCGAACAGTTGCGCGTCTTCGCCGCGGTCGCCGAAGCACTGCATGTGACCCGAGCCGCCGAGCAGTTGCACATGACCCAGTCGGCGGCGAGTGCCTCGATTGCGACGCTTGAAGCGCGCTACGGGACCAAACTTTTCAATCGCGTCGGGCGTGGTATCGAACTCACCCATGAAGGTGCGTTGTTCCTGCCCGAAGCGCGTGCCGTCCTGCAACGCGCGCTGGCGGCCGAACTTGTGCTCGGCGAACTGTCTGGCCATCTACGCGGTGATTTGCGCGTCGCCGCGAGCCAGACCGTGGTCAACGAATGGGCGCC
>JBDTCQ010000152.1:0-4640 GCA_039923515.1 Dokdonella sp. | reverse complement strand
GCCAGCCTTGCCAATTCAGGGTCGCCGGATCGAGTCCCTGCAGGCTGGCCAAGGCGCGGATTGCTTCCGCATCGACAAAATCGGCGGCGGCACGGATCCAGGCGGCGCTTTGAACGATGCTGGCATCGGCCTTGGGCCAGAGTTTGCGCACAGTCGGCAGTACGTCATGGCGAAGGAAATTGCGCTCGATCCGGGTGTCCTCGTTGCTTGGATCCTCGATCCAGTTGAGGCCGACTTGGCCGGCATGGCGGTGCAATGTATCGCGCGGGATTTCGAGCAGGGGCCGCCAGGCCCAGGCTCGGCCCAGACGGCGCAGCGTGCGCATTGCGCCGAGTGCTTCCGGGCCAGCACCACGCAGCAACTTGAGCAGCACGGTTTCAGCCTGGTCGTCGCGATGGTGAGCGAGGGCGAGGATCTCGCCGTCCTCCAGTGCCGCCTCGAACGCCGCATAACGTGCATCACGCGCTGATGCCTCGAGACCGAGGCCACGGGCTCGGTCGACCGTGACCTTGATGATCGTCAGCGGCACATCGCACTGCTCGCTGATGCGGCGGCACTGCTCGCTCCAATCGCTGCTTTGCGCCTGCAAGCCATGGTCGATGTGGATCGCACGCAAGCCGCGCTCACGCGCTGCAGGCAAACTTGCAATGAGATGCAACAACGCCGATGAGTCCAGGCCGCCGCTTAATGCCACCGCGATCGGGGCGGATGGTATGGCCGACAGGGCGGCAACGATGACGCGCTGGAGGCCGTGAGCCGGTTCCATCGCCGGCGCTCCTGCAGATCCCTGCTCAATTCCAGGAACAGACGACCTTGCCGCATTGGCCGGTTTCCATGAGGTCGAAACCCTTCTGGAACTCGTCAATGTGGATCTGGTGGGTCAGCACCTTCTGCAGTGGAAAACCAGTCAGTACCATTTGCGTCATCTTGTACCAAGTCTCGTACATGCGCCGGCCGTAGATGCCCTGCACGGTCAGGCCCTTGAAGATGATCTTGTCCCAGTCGATGCCGGCGCCGCGCGGCAGGATGCCGAGCAGGGCGATCTTGCCGCCGTGGTACATGCATTCCAGCATGTCGTTGAAGGCGCGCGGATTGCCACTCATCTCCATGCCGACATCGAAACCCTCGATGTGCAGATCCTTGACCACGTCGAGCAGGGACTGCTTGGAGACGTTGACGACGCGTGTCGCGCCCATATCGGCGGCAAGCTTGAGACGGTAGTCGTTGACATCGGTGACCACGACATTGCGCGCACCCACGTGCTTGGCGATGCCGGCAGCGATGATGCCGATCGGCCCTGCACCGGTGATCAGCACGTCCTCGCCAATCAGATCAAACTCGAGTGCCACGTGCGCGGCATTGCCATAGGGATCGAAGAATGCAGCCAGTTCGGAGGGCACCTGATCCGGAATCGGCCAAAGGTTAGAGGCCGGTACCGAGATGTACTCGGCGAACGCGCCGTTGCGATTGACGCCGATGCCGACGGTATGCGGGCACAGATGCTGGCGTCCGGCACGGCAGTTGCGGCAGACCCCGCAAACGATATGGCCCTCGGCCGAAACGCGCTGACCGATTTCGTAGCCGCGCACGGCGGCGCCGACTTCGGCGATGCGCCCGACGAACTCATGGCCAATGACCAAACCTGGCTTGATCGTGCGCTGCGACCACTCGTCCCACAGATAGATATGCAGGTCGGTGCCGCAGATTGCGGTCTTCTCAAGCTTGACCAGAACATCGTTCGGGCCAATCTCGGGCATTGGAACCTGTTCCAGCCAGATTCCCTTTTCCGCATTGCGCTTGACCAACGCCTTCATCGTGTTTGACATGACATGAGCCTGGGTAGCCAGTCGCCATTATACGGACAGCGGGCCGCGAACCGTATTCGCAGGCACCGATTGATCGCAAGCCGTCGTGGTTGATCAGGAAACCGGCAATTGCCCGCTTGCCTTGCTGGCTTCGCTGAGGCCAAGCAACTCCAGCACCGACTGTTGCGGCATCGAACGGTGGAAATGGAAGCCTTGCAACCGGTCACAGCCGGCCGACTGGAACCAGGCCAGTTGCGCGGCCGTCTCGATGCCTTCGGCGACCACTTCAAGGCCCAGGCTGTGGGCGAGCGCGAGCATGGCGCGGACGATTGCCGCATCGCGTGGATCGATCAACACGTCGACGACAAAGCTGTGGTCGATCTTGATCCCATCGAATGGCAATTGGCGCAGATGCTTGAGCGAGGAGAAGCCGGTACCGAAATCATCGAGCATGACGCGAACGCCGAGTTCGCGCAGATGCTCAATGCTCAATGCCGCATGCTCGGGATGCTCCATCGCGATCGATTCGATGATCTCGATCTCGAGACTGGCGGCTGGCAGGCCAGTGCGCTTGAGCAGTGCCTCGATCATTTCCGGAAATTTTCGACGCTGGAAACTGTAAGCAGAGACATTGACCGCAACCGTGACCACCTCGCGGCCGACGCGTTGCCATGCGCAGGCCGAGGTGCAGGCCTGTTCAAGCACCCAGGCATCAAGCGTCTCAACCAGGCCGAGGGGTTCCAGTTCGGCGATGAAGGCATCTGGCAAAAGGCGGCCGCGCTGCGGGTGCTGCCAGCGCACGAGGGCTTCGAATCCGCAGATTTCAAGGCTCCAGCCATCGAGCATTGGCTGGAATTCGAGCACAAACTCGTTGTTGATGAAGGCGCTACGCAATTCCGATTGCAAGGCAAGACGGGCCTTTGCTGCCACATCGAGGTCTGGGGCGTAAAAGCGGTAGCGCATCGCGCCGTCGCTCTGCGCACGCGCCCGGGCCATCTCGGCGCGTGATTGCAGGGATTCGGCCGTGCTCGCATCCTGCGGTGCGAGGGCAATGCCCAGGCTCGCCTCGATGGCGATCTCGCGACCATTGCAAAACAGCGGCAGGGCGAGCGCGACGAGGATCTGCTCGGCGACCCGTTGCGCGCCAGTGCTGGTGCCAAGTCCGGCGCTGTGGACGGCGATATGGTCTGCGCCGGGCCGTGCGGCGACCATGCCATTGGCGCGGGCCACCTCCTCAATGCGTTCTGCACTGCTCGAAAGGGCAAGATCAACGCCGTCCATGCCGGAGGCGGCTGCGATATTGCCAAGGTTGTCCAGACGCACGAGGAGCAGGGCGGCGCCTTGCGGATGCTGCATCTGCTGAGTCAGGTGACTGAGCATCTGCGCCCGGTTGGGCAGGCCGGTCAGTTGATCAAACAGGCGCAATCGTTCGGCCGCGTCGGTCGCGCTCTCGGCGCGATCACGTTCATCCTCAAGCAGCCAGATGACCAGCCCGTAGCTGATGAACAGCGGCGCCAACAGTGTCGCTATCGTCGTGTAGCGCATCCACCACCAGGGTTCGCCACCAAGCGCCTGAACAACGTAGGCAGAAAATACATGAAGCTGATCGGCTCCATAGATACACAAGGCCAGCGCAGTCATTTGCTGACCGAGGCGTCCGCGCGGCCAGCGGCTTGCGATGGCGACGCCCATGCTGAGCGCAGCTACGGCGGTGATCAGGTAACGCAGGCCGATCCGCATGACCATGCGTTCCTGGGCCATTGCCGGATCGAAGGCAAACATCAGTGTGCTGACCAATCCGAACGCACTGGCCGCAACCAGGGCAGTGATCATTTGCGCGCGCGTCCAGCGGTGCTTTCGCCAGATTGCCAGGGTGCCCATGACCAGCGCGACAACCTGGATATATGCGGCTATCAGAGACACGCTGGAAATACCCAGGCGCAGCGGATGCGCGGCGGAAAATTGCGGGATCAGCAACCAGGAAGCACCCGCCGTGACCAGATAGATGGCCAGGGCGAAAAAGCTGCAGGCCCAAAGCAGCAGGTGTTCGCGGCGGAACAAGCGGTAGTAATGCGCGAACACGATGCTTTGGGTCAGCGCAATCAATGACCCGGCGAAATACACCACAAGGTCAAGTATTGCCCATTCATTCATCTGTTGGCGCTCGCGCGAAGTTCCCCGGATCCGTATGTGAGCCCAGCCGCGCACGCATGTCAAAGAATTTTGTCACCGACGTCCACTTTTCTTCGTTGGCGAAGTCGGCACATGGCATTTCACATCGCGCGAAGCTTGCCGTGAGCACCTCTCACCGTATCGACGCAATCGCTTGCATGGAATCCTCCCCGGCGATCGTCCATCATCCGTGTTTGATCGCGTTTGTGCTGCGATCGCGGACTTCATGCATGAACCAAGCTGATTGTCGACCACGCATCCTCTTCCTGATGGGGCCGACCGCATCGGGCAAGACCGCGCTGGCCTGCAAGTTGGCGGAACGCTTCCCGATCGACTTGATCAGCGTCGACTCGGCCCTGGTATATCGGGGCATGGACGTCGGCGCCGCCAAGCCTGATCCAGAGACATTGCGGCGTTTTCCGCATCGACTCATCACGATTCGTGATCCGGGGCAAACCTACTCGGCTGCCGAATTTCGAGTCGATGCGCTGCACGAGATCGAGGCAAGCGTCGCATGTGGACGAATTCCGCTGCTGGTCGGTGGGACCGGGCTTTATTTCCGTGCCCTGGAACGAGGCCTCTCACCATTGCCCGAGGCCGATCCTCAGGTTCGTGCTGAGCTGGCCCGCGAATTCCATCACCTGGGCAAGGAGCACATGCACG
>JBDTCQ010000151.1:0-6376 GCA_039923515.1 Dokdonella sp. | reverse complement strand
GGATACATTCAGAGGCGCCGACCATCGGGGTGAGCACGTCAGTGCCATCGATCTGCAGGCGATCCGGGCACTGCTCAACGCGTCATCGCCAAGCCCTGCGGGAACGCGCTCGTGTAGTGTCTATTTTGCTCATGTCTATGTCAGACAGACCGGGCCCGCTGATGTGCATCAGGTGCTGAGTGAATACCCAAGCGAAGTTGCCGATTGTGGCGGCAAAGTGGAGTATGTGGGTCTGGTGCGCAGACGCTGCGCGAAGTCGGGGGAATGGTATGCGCAATGCCCAGCCCTGCTCCCATGGGCGCAGCTTTTGACGCTGCGCAACGCACCCGGTATTGAGCCGGGCACTCAACGTGCTTTGGATACCTTGCTCGGGGAGGGTGTTGGAGAGGCCAATTGAAGTGTTCAGCAGATGCATCAAATTCGGTGTGCAGCGAAGGCTGGTGCAAGCGCAAATGGATCCCAATCTTCGCGCAAGATTGTGGGTGTTGCGGATGATGCCGCCACAAAGGCGTGGGTTGACTAGATCGGCAGCCCCAACGCTGCGCCCAGCAAGGTCATGTAGACGTTGAGTGCCGTGCGCTTGGCGAGCGAGACATTCGCTCTCGAATAAACATCAAGGTACCAGTCCTTTCGAGCCTTCCAGTTATGCGCATCCAGAGTGCTTTCTGCGATTGCAATATTGGGCTCGCGGGTGCGCGTTGCGTGCCACCAGTGGCCTGGCAAAAACAGGGTTTCTCCCTCGGCAATCGTAACGTGTGTTGGAGTGCTGCGTTGAAAATCCGGAAACACACTCAAATCCACGGCGTACGGATCGGGGATGAGCGATTGATTGTCTTGCTCGGGATTCGGATAGAGGTAAGCCGTGTCGTCTGGATGGAACAGGATGGCTTCCTTGGCACCTTGCACTTGCGAGATGAACACGTGGAGACAGCTGAGATCCCAGTGGAGCTTGCGAAATCCGCTGCCCTTTGTTCCGATGAACAGCGCCACGATACCCCGATCAATTCGCATTGAAGGTGGCAGCCAATGGGATTTCAGTCGGTTGCCTTTCGCAAGATTGATTTCGCCGATATCAGCCCAGAGTTCCGGAAACTGCTCATCGAGCTTCACTTCCTTGAGATAGGGCGCAATGCCTTCGCCGTTGAACGATTTCAGCGAGGCAATAAACTCGCCGAGATTGTGGTCTTTGCCGTCAATGCGCACGACCTTGCAGGCATGCTTCTTCTCGAAATAATCGAGGTTCCAAATGCGGCGCGCAGGCCAGTGATCGATCGCATCCGCAAGAATCACAGGGCGAGATCTGGCGACATACTCAGCCTCGAACTCTCGTTGAGAAAGGCCCGTCCGACGATCGACCGATATGGACATCTCAGTACCTCCGGTGAGGTCAAGTGCGGAGCCTAGCACCAGAGGCGTCAGTTTTTGCGAAAGCCCAGATCAGGGCGCAGTAGTCGGGTCCGGGCGGAGAATGTGCAGTCGGGCCCGCCTTATCGTGGTGGCGCCGGTTGAATAGCGCGTGTCGCTGCGCACCCACTCTTCTCCATTGTTCGCGAAATGGGGCCGAGCCGAAAAGCAGAACTTGCGTTTCCTTCAACTTCCATCAACTGGCGCAGGCGCTTCAGAACATGAAGGCAGGCTTCCACTCCCATCCGGATTGATGAACGATTTCGGTCAACAGATGCGGCAAGTCCGAGGCGCCTGCAGCTTCGTCGCCTGTGAAATGGGCGACCGTCTGCGGTGGCAACTGCAGGGAATCGCCATTCACTTGAACGCCGAGCGAGTGGCGTTTTTCTTCCATGGGCAGGGTCACCGCCCAGTCCGCGGAAAACACGAGATTGGTGGGCGGGCTCACCCGACCGCCACTGTTGCGCATGAATCTCATTTGGGCCTCGCTCTCGGTGATCGGTGCATCTCCCTTGACGCCGATGTACTCCTTGGCGATCACGCGTTTGTTCTCGGAATCCAGGCGCAATCGCATTTCGACTCTGCGCGTGCCTGCACGAAAGACGTAGAGAATCAAAAACTCGTCCGCCCGGTCCCCCGGCTCAAATTGTAGGGTTGGTGCGATTTCGTGCAAGGCCAGCAGACGGTTGCGGAGTGTCTGCTCGGCGACCGGCAGAATTTGTGGAGGCGGTAAAACCCTCGCCGCCCAAGGTGCGAGCCAGACCAGGAATCCCAACAACAGCACTATCCACGACACGCCGTATCCCACAGCGAACGGCCATTGCTTTGCTCCGGACACATCAGATCTGCTGCCATCATTCGCACCACGTGACGATATTTCTGCAGGCGGCGGCAACTGCCATTCCCGTACCCGCGTTTGCAGAGCAGCTGGATCCGAAGCGGTCAATGACAACACATCGCCAGCGTATTGGCGCAGATGATGGAATTGCTGGTTGGCCTCCAGGGTCAAGCCCTCTAGGGTCTGCAGCACCCGGGTACTGCCGGCATGGCTCTGCGCGAGCATAGTCACCTGATCTGTTGCATGTTGATTGGAGTGGAAATGAAACAGCAGCAACACGCTGCCATCCTCGAGCATGCCGATGCGCAGGGATTCTGCCCGTCCCGCGTTGTCGGTCGTCTTCTCCGACACGGCGCCATCAAACAAGCGCGCCCGTTGTTGTGCCGTCAGTTCTGCACCGGAGCGCGTCAGCGCCCTAGACGTGGCTGAGCCTGGCGTACCCGCTTCACCAGCATGCAACGCAAATATCAGCGGTAGAAATCCGCCGAGCAGGAGAACTCCCCAGACGCTGATCGCGATCTGCGTCCGCGTCGTCCCCCAGGTCAGCACCGCTGCAACCAGCAGCACAACCGGAATCAACAACACGGAGATGTTCCACGGATCCAAGTGTTCCGGCCGCCCGGCGCGCAGCCAGATCCAGCCCAGTCCCGCGGCGGCTGCCAGCAGCAACAGCAAGGCACCAATCGCGACGGGTGCAGCGAAGAGTCGATTCATTGCCGAAGTCTAGCAAGCTGGGCACGGGCATCCACAAATCCGACAAGAACTTATGCCACCTGTAAAGACGGCAATACAGTCGCACTCTTCGTGTATTGTCACGCTCTTCATTGACTGCCGCTCGTTGCTGAAAAAAATATCGTAACGTCTGACAGGATGTTCAGCGCAGCCGTGGTTCCATCTTTTGCACTGACTTCTGACTCAAGCTCGCTTTCACGGTCGCTGAAAGCATCGACCGTTTTTGAATCAATGGGCTTGCAGCCAAGCACGATAGTGGTGAACTGCGTCCACTTGTTGAAAGGGTCAGCCTGCTGGTACGCAGGGGCGCTGCAAGGGTGCATTTGTTTGTCTACCCGGCTCTGCCTGCAGACGCGATACACAGCATTCCGGAATGCACCTGGTTTTGCTCAATGGATTGCCGTGAGCCAATAGGAGCTGCACATCGGCGATTGATTCTCTATGTTGCCGGTCACGATGACGTAATAAGTGCCAATAACCGTCGGCACGATCACATGCTCTGGTACGCCATTGCCGTAATTGTCCGATGCATCGACGCATTGGCTGACGAAATTGCCGGTTTTTTGCTGGCACACCCAAAGCGACATGTCCGTCCCGGTCTGTGGCGACAACGTCACCGACCATACTCGCAGCGGCGGAGGATTAAATCCGCGCTGCCATTGATTGACGCGGTACACGACGGCTGGTGCGTAGATCGGGAAAATGCCGTTGTCCATCAACAGCATTTGCGACGGCACTGCGCAGGAGTTGAAGGTCGATGAGCCGTTCGCCAGCGGCAGCGGGCTGTCCCATGTCTGCGCGTGGCTTGCGTCACCGAGCATGACGCCAGCACTAAGCAGGCAGCCCAACATGAGAATTCGCATTTTTATGCCTCCGGATTGCGTGTAACGAAAAGATGACGCCCGTCACCCACCGCAGGATTTCGGCAGGCTTGAAAAAATGTGATCGCAGAGGGTTGATTCAGCATCCAGCGCGCGTGCGCAGCGACGGAAAAGAGGGCGCGCCGAAATCACACCTGCTTCACCGTAACCGTTTTGTCCCTTTTTCTCGGGATCATTCCAACAGACGCTATTCGGTGCCTGATAGGATCACACGGAGGTGATGATTTCTTCCTGCTGGTCCGCGAAGTGAGGCACGCAGGTTCAATCGTTGCTGTCGTCGGCGGAACGCAAAGCCCAAAAAATCCGGGTCAACACATTTGCGGCCTGACCTGAGCAGGACTTGCTGGATCAATAAAGGAGGTCCAAGTTGCTCCGACTTTACTTTCGCTGCAGTTCATCAGCATGAATCACCGAGGGCGATGCTTCCTTTGGTGCTTCGAGTCGAGTGGGGTTGCAGGTGTCCCCAATGTCCTTTGCTTGATTGCCAGGCTGCGGGGCAGGGGAGCTGCATCATTTTCCGGAGTGCATGATCTGGAGCCGTCGGATTGCGGAGCGAAAATATAGACTGACCTTTTTGCCTGATCCCCAGTGTTCTGTTGCGCAGATCGCCTTCATTCAAAGCCGTGAGAAAAGATCTCATCGAGTTCGAGGCGAAACTGGAAGGTCGTAAACGAACGGCCAATCGAGATCAGCCAGCCGTTTCCGTCGCTGACGACGGAAAGATTGTCACCAACGCCCGGTCCAGAGCCTATCCAACCCGATTCCTGCAACACCTGACCGCCGAGGCTAATCAGCCTGAGCTGTTCGCCTGATATTGCCAGCAATAAGTCATCACGCCCTGGCAAGCGCGCCAATTGTTCGAGAGGAACAGGAAGCGAAAATCCACCAACGGGGAGCAGGGTTGCGGGATCGTACAAGGTCACTTCGCCTTGGGAGTCGAAAGAGAAAATTCGCGGGCCTGCCTGCGTTGCGACAATGATTGCTCCCTTCGTTGCGATGGGAAGTGTCCATTCAGCCTGGCCAGTGCCTGCGTCGAACGCCGATAGCCCGCCCGTATGCACCAGCAAATATTCGGGCGTGGGATCGGCATCCAGTTGACCGACATCAAGCCCGAGACTTCTGTCGTAGGGCCCGCCCACGGTTGCGCTGCTCCAAAGCAGCTCGCCGAATGGCAATGAATATACGTCGAGTTTCACGTTGGCAGGAACGTTGTAAATGTAGCTGGCAGTCAAGAGTTCGGGGGCGCCGCCGGGAACGTGCTGTACCAGTCGTGACGCAGTTACATTGTTCGCGAGGCTCGGCCATGGCGTGCCCGGCGCAGGGAATTGTCCTTCCACCGCTCGCGTGACGCCGTCGATGACCAAAAAGCGGAAGCTTCCTCCGTAGTTGCCTCCAACCGCAACCAATTCCAACGCGGGATCAGCATCCAGCTGCGCGGCGTGAAGGCTGCGGTACGACATTTGAAACGGTAGCCACAAATTTCCGAGTTCATACGGCGCGCGCCAGACCTCATTGCGGCTGGTGGCATCCAGCATGCGCAACAATCCCTTGTTGGCGAATTCGGTAGAAGTGCCTATCACCCATTCCAGATCTCCATCCTGATCGAGATCCGCGAGCAGGGAAGCGGTTGCACCTTGCTGGTAGCTTTCGATGGTCAGGCGCGGCCGCGCGGTGATGGGATTCATTATTGCAGCGGCGAAATTGTCCTCTCTGTCAGAATCGTTTTCGATGCGCGCGCTATACCAAACTTCATCGCGCGCATTGGTGTCGAAATCGAGCATGCCGAGTGCCCATATGCCATGGCCTCGATTTTGCATTTCGTACAGCATCTGGCGCGTAGGCGCGTCGTACACGCGAACCGAGCCCCACTGTCCGTCACCGACAGCGAATTCATCGCGACCATCGGCATCGGTATCGCCGGCCGCTACGCCATCGGTGTCGACGTTGCTCATGCTCCAGCCAAGCGCATAAGGTGCGACAGTGAACCCTGCCAGGGAATCCCAATCTCGCGCGGCCACGAATCCTGGCTCAAGAAAATTGCCGAATTTGCCTGCCGCGAGATACGTGCCGAATCCCTCGGGGCGAGACCAGTCGAGCATGCCTGTCGCGCCGTCGATCACGTAGCCGGGTGCGGAATCTCCTCCGGCAATGATGAGTTCGAGGGCAGGGTCGGCATCCAGTGAGGCGAGCACGATGTCAGTGACGGCCAGCGACATCGTCCACTTCGGTGTGCCGTCCGGCAATGAGTAGGCGCTAAGTTTGCCCTCCCCGGCGCAGAGCAGTTCCAGTGTGCCGTCCGCATCGATATCGCCGATACGCATCAGTTGTGTGGCATGCGACACCTGAAACGAACCGATGGGTGCGAGCGGCCAGCCTCCGTAACGCGTCACCATGCGGTCGGGCGAAACGGTGACGACGCGCGTATCGCCACTCGGGGCCGTGGCAAGGGCGGAGATACTGTGGGGTGGAGTCAACAGGCTTTGCTTCTGAGCAAGGACCAAGGTTCCGTTGATCCGACCGT
>JBDTCQ010000150.1:0-3436 GCA_039923515.1 Dokdonella sp. | reverse complement strand
AAGCGGCACGCGCTGGCATTGGCATCGAGAATCCGACCGGATTCATTGTGGATCGTGATCGCATCGGGCACGGCATCGATCATCGCGCGGTAGCGATTGGCGATCGTCGCGGTCACGCCGCGCAAATTACGATGGCTCGTGATCGCCTCGCCGACGAGCAGGCGCAGAACAGGGTCGGCATCAGGCAGCGAGGCGAGTTCGTCGAGTTGTGCCCATACGTCCGGTTCGGTAGAACCGCGTCTCTCCGGAATGGAGACTGATCCGGAAAACTCCGCTTTTTCGTCCATGCGTGAATCCCTTTCACGTTTGGCAGGCGCCCCCTTGCGATCCTGCACGCAGGCAGGATAGCACCGCTTTGCAACGCGCTCTAGCCAATGCTGGCGCGTGCGACTTTGCTTGAGGTTTCGTGACCGAGCGCGGCCGACAACCAGAGGCCGGTCTGGATCAGTGCATCCAGATCGATGCCGGTGTCGATGCCCATGCCTTCGAGCATGTAGACCACATCCTCGCTGGCGACATTGCCCGTGGCACCCTTCGCGTACGGGCAGCCACCGGTTCCGGAGACCGAGCTGTCGACCACCGCGACGCCTTCCTCAAGGCAGGCGAGCAGATTGGCCAGTGCCTGGCCACGCGTGTCGTGGAAGTGCACGGCGAGTGCCTCTATCGGCACGACACCGGCAACCGCACGCAACATGTCACGCGCCTTGCGCGGCGTGCCGATGCCGATCGTGTCGCCGAGCGATATCTCATAACAGCCCATTGCGTACATGCGGCTGGCGACGCGAACCACATCCTGCAATGGCACCTCGCCCTGATAGGGGCAGCCGAGCACGGTCGAGACATAGCCGCGGACTTGAACGCCATCGGCGCGGGCCTTCTCAAGAATGGGCACGAAGCGTTCGATCGATTCATCGATCGAGGCATTGATGTTCTTGCGGTTGAAAGCTTCCGACGCCGCCGAGAATACGGCGACCTCATTGGCACCGGCCATGCGCGCACGATCGTAACCCTGATCGTTGGGCACGAGCACCGGGTAGCGCACGCCGGGAAGTCTTTCGATTGCGCCGAACACTTCAGCTGCATCCGCCAGTTGCGGGACCCATTTCGGACTGACGAAACTGGTTGCCTCGATTGTGCGCAGGCCAGTTCGCGACAAGCGGTTGATCAGCTCGATCTTGGTTTTTGCAGGAATGATCGTCTTTTCATTCTGCAGGCCGTCACGCGGACCAACCTCGACGATGCGCACGCTGTTCGGCATTGCGCTCATGAAGATGAGGCCTTGCCGGCACGTCTCGCGCTGCGTGCCTTTTCATATTCTTCAAGACTCATCTTGACGCGGCGGACCTCGGCGCTGGGCTTGTCCTCGAATATCTTCTGCTTGCGCAGGATATCGAGCACCTTGGCTCGATCACCGCGGATCAACACATGCAACTCGTTGTGGGTCCGATCGACCGTGCCGTCGAGTGCGTCGTCGATGACCATGTGCGCAGTTCGCTTTGAATCGACTTGCCAGATGCGCAGCTGATCATGATCAATCTGATAGCGGGCGATGAAGAACGATTTCGCCGGTGCTGGCTCGATACCATGGACGGGATCAAGTTTGACGGCGTCGCTCAGCTGGTTGTCGGCCACCACCACATAGTGTTTGCCACGATCGTGCACGTAATTGACCGGGATGTGGATCTGCTTTGGTGGGCCATCCTTTTCGGGGCGTTCGAGCAAGATAAACCGGCACTCCGGATCGACCAGGAAGGCCAGTTCGTTGGGTTCGTCACTGGATTGGTTCTTCGAGGCGTCGACCCACAGACCCTTCCAGGCGGGATCACAAATGACAATTTCGTCACCCGGCGGCGATTCAAAACGGGTCTCGGTGCAAGCGCCAAGCGCGAGCAAGGCGACGAGTGCCACAATCAATTGGATCTTCATTCGCTGGCCTCCAAGCGGACGAGTACCGCATCGGCATCGACAAAATCGCCAGCGGCCGCATGTATCGCTTCAATACGGCCGGCGCGCGGCGAGCGCAAGGTCAGTTCCATCTTCATCGCCTCCATGACCAGCAGTTCGTCGCCTTCAGCGACTTCGGCGCCGAGCGTGGTCTTGACCACGACGATGCGTCCAGGCATCGGCGCAAGCACGCGGTCACTGTCAACCGTCGTGGATTCGACAAAGGCGAATGCGGGTGCATGCTCGAAGCTTCGTCGTGATTGGCCGTCGTGGACGGTGATGCGTGTGCCGTCGGCAAAGATGCGGTGACGACGCGCAATACCGTCGTAACGGGCAGCAAGCCAGCCATCAGAAATTTTCGCGTCCGCGACCACAAGCGCATGCGAACCTATCGCAAGCCGGTAATGGCCTTGCGCTCCAAATGCGGATACCTCGATGCGTTCATCGCCATCAAGCAGGACGATGATGCGCTTGCCCGGATGGCCAAGACGCCAGCCATCCGCACGTCGCCACGGCGAATTCGGATCGGCACTTTCATGCGTGAGCGCCAGTGCGTCAGCTTCCTCGGCCAGCAGCGAGACAACTGCCGCAGCCGCGGGGATGGCGCTTGCAGCTTCGCCATCTGTGCTTTTGGCCGCGCCGATGAATTCGTCAAGGTTCCGATCGAGATAGCCGGTATCAATGCTGCCTTCAGTTACGGCTGGATGACTCAACAGACGTTCGAGAAAGGCGACGTTTGATTTCGGCCCGATCACGCTGACCTCGGCCAGCGCATCACGCATGCGCTGCAGGGCCGAGGGGCGATCCCGATCCCAGGTGATCATCTTGGCGATCATTGGGTCGTAGAACACGCTGACATTGTCGCCTTCAATCACGCCGGAATCGATGCGCACGTGTTCCGAGACTGGCGGCAGGCGCAGGGTCTGCAAGCGGCCGGAGCCGGGCAGGAAACCTTGGCCGGGATCCTCGGCATACAGTCGGACTTCGATCGCATGGCCGTTGGCGGGAATAGATTTGTTGCGGATCAGCGAGGCGGGCAGGGCCTCGCCACTGGCGACGCGCAACTGCAGCTCGACCAGATCAAGTCCGAGCACCATCTCGGTGACTGGATGCTCGACCTGCAGCCGCGTGTTGATCTCCATGAAATAGAAATCGCCGCCCTGGCCGACGATGAATTCCACCGTGCCGGCATTCACATAATCAAGCGCACGCCCCGCACCGATCGCGGCCTCGCCCATCTTCGTGCGCAGCTCGGTGGTCAGGAACGGCGACGGCGTTTCCTCAAGCACCTTCTGGTAGCGGCGCTGTGCCGAGCATTCGCGCTCGTTGAGATGGACGATATGGCCGTGGCTGTCGCCGAATATCTGGAATTCAATGTAACGCGGCTTCTCGAGGTAACGCTCAAGCAGCACGCGATCACGACCAAATGCGTTCTTTGCTTCACGCTGGCAGGATTCCAGATTCGGCAAAAATTCCTCGACGTTGCGTACGA
>JBDTCQ010000149.1:0-17263 GCA_039923515.1 Dokdonella sp. | reverse complement strand
GTGTGCCGGCAATCCTGTGGGCGGTGATGGCGGCACTCTGGGCAATTCCGGTACCTGCTTCGATCGGTCGGCCGGGATTCTGGTGCGGCATGGCGCTGATCGCCGCGTTCGCATTTTATTGGCGGTTGTCCAGGCCGATCGGTATTGCCATGCTGGTAGTCTTCGTGGCGTTTGGTCTGCTCACCGAATGGCTGTTTCGCAGCATTGGGCCGAGTCAGCTCATATGGACGGCCGTGAGCGTGTTCGTGATCGCCTGGATTGGCCAGTTCATCGGTCATGTCATTGAAGGCGCACGTCCGTCGTTCTTCACCGATCTGGCGTACTTGTTGATCGGTCCGGCGTGGTTGGCCGACAAGCTCATGCGGCAATTGAAGATCCGTTATTGATGTCCGCGATGCGGGTGTTCACCAGACAAAAGGAGCCCTCGCGTGATCAAGCATCATCATGAGATCCACCGCACCGACCGCATCGGCTGGCTTCGCGCTGCGGTGCTCGGCGCAAACGACGGTATCGTTTCGACGGCGAGCCTGATCGTCGGCATTGCCGCTGCCAACATGGAGCAATCGAGCATCGTGCTCGCTGGCGTTGCCGCGCTGGTCGGCGGCGCGATGTCGATGGGTGCCGGCGAATACATCTCGGTCAGTTCGCAGGCGGATACCGAGGCCGCCGACCTCGCCGTCGAGCGCGAGGAACTGGAACGTCATCCGCAACATGAGTTGAAGGAACTGGCAGGGATCTATGTCAAGCGCGGGCTCGATACGGAACTGGCCATGCAGGTCGCCGAACAGTTGACTGCACATGACGCACTCGGCGCGCACGCGCGCGACGAACTCGGCATCACCCATGAGTTGCGCGCGCGGCCTTTGCTTGCCGCACTGACATCAGCTGCGGCATTTTCGGTCGGTGCCGCCTTGCCCCTGCTCAGTGCCGTTATCGCCCCAACAGGCCAACTGGTCCCGGCCATCATGCTGTCTTCGCTCGTCTTCCTGGCGGCCCTCGGTGCAATCGCGGCTCGCACGGGTGGCGCGCCGATGTTTCGGGGTGCGCTGCGCGTTGTTTTCTGGAGCGCGCTGGCAATGGGTGTCACTGCCGCCGTGGGACACTGGTTCGGCGGCGTCGCTGCTTAATGGTTCAGCCCCCGGATTGAGCAGCCCTGGCTCGACCTGAGATTTGCGGGCTGCGGTCCTGTCAAACTTGCGTGGTCTTCTCAAACGGTCGCAAGATCCAGCGGCACAGCGCGGGCAGGAAGACGATCGCGGCAATCATGTTGACCACGAACATAAAGGTCAGCATGACGCCCATGTCGGCCTGGAATTTGAGATCCGAGAACACCCAGGTGCCCACGCCAACGGCCAGGGTCAGCGCGGTGTAGAAGATCGCAATGCCGGTGGTCTTGAGTGAGGCGAAATAGGCTTCGGTCAGCGGCTTTCCGGCGAGCAGAGATTCGCGCATGCGGGCGAAAATATAGATGCCGTAGTCGACACCGATACCGACGCCGAGCGCGACCACGGTCAGCGTGTTGATTTTCATGCCGATGTCGAGATAGACCATCAACGCATGGCCCAGCTCGGTGACCAGCACCAGCGGCAAGGTGATGCAGAGAGCTGCGCGCGGGCTGCGGAAACTGATCAGGCACATCACGAATACAGCGGCATAGAGCATGTAAAGGATTGATCGCTTGACTGCGCGCACCTCGTCGTTGATGGCCGCCATGACGCCGACATTGCCCGTGGCCAAACGCAGGTTGACCCGACTCAGGTCAGCGTCTGTTGCCTCGCCCTTGGCGGCTTCATCAGCCAGCTCTTCGCGCAGGTTGACCTTGGCCCCGGCCCAGGCATGATTTTCCTCACGGAACTCCTTGATCTTGCCAATGACCCGGTCGATCGTCGTGGCGCGATGATCGGTCAGGAAGGCCATGATCGGGATCGCACTGCAATCGGCATTGAGCAGGCCGCTGTCGGTCTCGAAGCCCTGGGTTGCCAGGCGCAGCGTATCGGCATCACGCGGCAAGGCGCGCCAGCGCACATTGCCTTCGTTCCAACCCGCGTTGACGATCTTCGCGGCCATTGGCAAGGTGATGACCTGGGCCACGCCCTCGACATTGCTCAGATGCCAGGCAAACCGATCGATCAACTCCATGACCGGGTAATTATTGGTGCAGGCCGAGGGCGGACCTTCAGCGATCACATTGAGGATATCGACGCCGAGCGCGAATTTGTCGCTGATCAGCACGGCATCCTGGTTGTAGCGGGCTTCCGGGCGCAATTCGGCGACGCCCTTTTGCGCATCACCGATCATCACATGCTCACCGTAGCGCTCGGCGGTGAACCACATGAGGATGCCGATGACGAGGATGATGGCAGCCGGAACCGGTTTGCTGAACTTGGCCAGCACGGTCCAGATCTTGTCGAACTGGGTCAGCTGGCGCAGGCGATAGGCGCGCTTGCGCGGCAGGTTGCGCAGGCGGGTGTAGGACAGCAACACCGGCAGCAAAACCAGATCGGTGAGGATGGTCAGGGCAACACCGATGGTGGCGGTGATGGCCAGCTCGAAGATGATGCGGATCGGGATCATCAGGATCGCGGCAAAGCCAATGCATCCGGCGATCAGAGCGACTGATCCTGGTATGAGCAGGGCGCGGAACGCATCGCGTGCGGCGGTTTCCGGATCAAGGCCGGTGAGCTTGCTCAATTCCTCAGGGGTACCCTCTTCGAGTCCGCCAAAGAAGATCTCGCCGCGGTAGCGGTTGATCATCTGTTCGCCGTGGCTGACCGCGATGGCGAAAATCAGGAACGGCGTCAGCATGTTCATCGGATCGATGCCAAAGCCGAGCAGGCGCAGCGCGCCGAGCATCCAGACCACCGAAATCAATGCACAGAACACGGTCAGAGAAGCAAGCTTGACCGATGAGGAATAGATGAAAAGCAGCAGCCAGGTAAAGGCGATGGTCATACCAAAGAACCAGATCACCGACTCCGCACCGGCGGTGATGTCGCCAACCATCTTGGCGAAACCGATGATCGCGACGGTGGTGTGCTCGTTTTCGTACTTGGCGCGGATCTCGTCGAGTTGACCGGCAATCTTGTTGTAATCGACCTTGACGCCCTTGTCCGGATTCTCGGGAACCAGATCAACCCAGACCATCGCGCCGGAGAAATCCTTGGCGACCAGGCGACCGACAATGCTCGCCTTCTCCATGTTGGCCTTGATCGTCGCGAACTGCTCGGGGGTCGCCTGAAAGCCTTCGACGTTCGGCGTGAAATCCTGCGGAATTACGTTGCCGCCAGCAAAACCATCCTCGACGACTTCGACGAAGCGGACATTGGGCGTGAAGATCGAGCGCAAGCGTGCGTCATCGACGCTGTCGATGCCCCTGGCATCCTGGGTGATCTTCTCCATCGTCTGGAAGAACGGGAGATTGAACATGTCGCCGTTCTTGTCCAGCACCGCGATCAGAACACGGTTGGCACCGCCGAACTCCTGCTCGTAGTCGAGGAAGGTCTGCATGTACTCGTGCTGGAGCGGGATTTGCTTCTTGAAGCCCGCATCGACACGCAGTTGCGCCGCGAAGAAAGTGAAGACGACGGTGATGATCGCAAACAGGATCAGTACGACCGGTCGGTTGCCGAAAACCAGCTTCTCGGCGAACCGATGAAAGGCGTCCGGTGTCTTTTTGCTCGAACTCGCTGCGCTCATTGTGTCCCCGTCACTTGGGCTGGAAGCGGCTGAGGCCGTGTTCACCAGCGATCAGCAATTCACCACCGGCGCCGGCTGGGAGTACTTTGGCAATGATCCCCGCCGCCGTTTGCGTCGACAGGACCAATGGCTCGGAGTCGCGGACGCGGCGCAAGACGATTCCATTCGCTCCGCCGATGACTACGCCGCCATTCGCCAGTGCGCTGCCACCCATCAGGCTCAGCTCACTGCCGGTCGGGATTGCCGTCCAGCTTTCACCCAGGTCGGTCGATTCAAAGACGTGCCCGCGCAATCCGAAAGCGAGCACATGATCGCCTTCATAGCCGACAATGCCGAACATCGAGCCGTCATAGGGCAGTTGCGAGCGTGTCCAGCTATGCCCGTCATCACGCGAACGGAATACCGCCCCGCGTTCACCGACAATCACGAAGCCACCGCTGGCGGTTCGCGCGATCGCATTCAGATGGGCATCGGTTTCCATGCCGATGGCCAGTTCGGCAGCACTGAACACCGAACTTTCAATGCCGTCTTCGGAATGTTGCGCCTCTTCGGCTTGCGCTTTCGCCTTGGTGGCGGCCGCCTGACCGGTATCGATCGTGTTGATCCGCGATCCGCTCCAGGTTTTGCCGCCATCGCTGGTCGTCAGGAGCAGGCTGTAGGCACCGATCGCAAAGCCATGGGTGGCGTCGGTGAAGAGTACGTCAAGCAACGGCGCGCCCTGGCGGATGTCATCGGCAGCGACGCCTTCTGCCGGCTGGCCGCGCGGATCGCGGCGCTGGATTTCCCAATGCTCGCCAGCATCGCTGCTGTGCAGGATTACGCCATCGTGACCGACGGCCCAGACATGACTGGCAATGGAGGTGACCGCTGTCAGCGTGCTGCGCAGCGGAACATTCGGCGATTGGCGCCAGCTGCTGCCATCGGTTGAGATCAGCACATGCCCGCGTTCACCGACCGCAATGATGCGATCTCCGCTTATGGTCATGTCGAGTATCAGGCTGTCCTTCGCCATCGGCATGACTTCGACCGGGTGATCGAGCGGATCGGCGGCGAGCACCGCAAGTTGGCTGCTGGCAGTCTCCTGCGCGTTGGTCAAACTGGGGACGGAAAGAAGGGCGAGGAACACGACCGCGACGGCCGGGACGGGACGCTGCATGCTGGTTACCTGGGCTACGCCGAAGACAACGGGCGTCGTCGGGTGATCATGAAGTCCGCCGTTCTCCGGTGTACGGAGAACGGCGGCGGCTGCAAGGTCTTACTGGATCCCGCGCTGGCGCAGTGACTGCGGCGAGAACATGTCCGGCGTGGTCTGGAATGAGAAGTCGTACATCTCTTCCTGATTGTCCAGTCCTACCGCGATATAGCGTCCTGATTTCAGATCGTGATGATCCTCAAGCGTCGACCAGAACACCGGCACTTCGTAATAGTTGACGCTCGGCGCTTCCGAATAGCGCCACAGCTTCAGCGCGCTGTCGTAATGGTCGATGGTCAGGATCTGCCAGCTGTCTTCATCAAGATAGAAGGTGCGTCGCGGGTTGATATGACGCTGACCCGCCTTGACCGTGGCCTCGACGACATAGACGCGATGCAGCTCGTAGCGCAGGTAGTCCGGATCGACATAACCCGGCTTGAGCATGTCTTCGACCTTGCTCTTGTCGCTGTGCGCCTTGTACGAGTTGTAAGGCACATACATCTCGCGCTTGCCGACCAGCTTCCAGTCGAAACGATCAAGCGAGCCGTTGAACATGTCGGTCATGTCGGTGGTGCGCAGATTGTCTGCGGCCGTACCGGGATTGTCGTAGGCGATATTCGGCGCGCGACGCACGCGGCGCTGACCCGGATTGTAGACCCAGGCCTGACGCGGCCCGATTTCCGAGTTCAGGGTTTCATGGACGAGCAGCACCTGACCGGCCAGACGCGGCGGCGACATGACCTCCTGATAGAAGTAGATCAGGATGTTGTTGATTTCGGCGAGCGTTGCGCCCGGTCGGTAATAGAGACCGAGCAACTCCTCCTTGATTCGCACCAGGACGTACTTGCCATTCGCGGTCACCGGAGCCTGATCAGCCCAGCGACGGGCGGATACACCCTTGTACTTGAGCTTGTGGTTCCAGATCGCTTCCATGCCTGCCTTGACCGGATCCTTGTCGAGGATCGGAAACGGGATGCCCTCGGCCACATTGGCCACGCCATCACCGGCGCCAACCAGTTCTCCGGTCAGCGCATTCTTCATCGTCATTTCGTAGTTGCGAGCGGGAAAGGAAGCCGAACGCCGGGTCGGAAAGACGATCATGCGCCAATCAGGATATTTCTCGAACATGCCTATCTGGCCGGCAGAAAGTTTGTCGCCGTAGTCCTTGTAGTTCTTTGCGGTGATCGTGAACACCGGCTTGTCGCCGGGGAAAGGATCCGGATGATGCATGCCAACCTTGTAGCCGGCGGGCGGCTGGGTGATGCCGCCAGTCCATGCGGGGATGCTGCCATCGGCATTGCCGGCACGCTCGGCGCCGAGCGGTGTCAGCGGCGTACCGGTAACACCGAGCTTGTTCGCCTCATCGGCACTCACCTTGGCCATCGCTGCATTGGCCAGCATCGACGCAGCAATGAGCGTGGCGAGACCTGCTTTCTTCATAAATGTCATGGATCGTCCCCTCAGAAAGAGTAGCGGGCCGCGACTTGTACAAAATCGCGGTCATGGATCAGGTTGAACGAACCGCCACCAAAGAAATTGGTGTAGGACAGGTCAAATACCCACTTGCTCAGATAGTTCGTCTCGGCACCGACGGTGATCGACTTGCGATCCTTGACGAAGCTTCCGCCCGGTCCGGGCGTGGTGCCATTGACATCGTGGTTGAAGGCGACGCGTGGTGACAGCGACATCGGCGTACCCCATACGTTCTCATAGGTGGCCTTGGCGGCCAGACGGTAGCCCCACGAGAAGCTGGTCGGGAAACCACCCACCTGGGTGATCGGATTGCGCCCGCCACCACTGTTGACGTCCGCACCACCGCCCGTATCGGTGCCGTCGCCATTGAAGCGCAGGTTGTTGGGCAGATCGACATTGTTGAAGCCGACTTCTCCGACCATCGCAATCTGATCCGCGGCGAACCAGTTACCCGGGCCGAAGACCTTGGTCGCGGTGAATTGCAGCTGAGTGGTCTTGTGGCGCTCGTAACCGGCGATTTCCTGGCCTGGCCCGTACTGCCCCAACTGACTGTAGAAGCGCAGGTAAGGCTGGGGGATCAGGACATTCAGTGGCGACAGGCCGGCGAACAACAGTTCCACGTCATCCACTTGGTACGGTTGGTTTGGTCGATAGCTCAATTCGCCCTGCAGGGCGACGCCGCTGGCTTCAAGCTGCGTGTTGAAGCTCAGCCCGAACAAGTGGATATCTTCCGGATATTCGGTGAAGAACGAACCGGTGTTCGGGGCCTGACCAGTGACCGAGATGCCGCTGATCAACGGCACGCGGCTGTGGTAGTTCATCGCGTAGAAGCCAAACTCAGTGTTGTTGAGATTCTCGGCCAGATAGCGCAGGGCAAAACCAAACTGGCCGCTGTCCTTGGCCAATCGTGTCTGGCTGCGCGGGAACGCGGCACTGCAACCACCAGCAACCAGAGCCGCCGGCAAGCCGGTATCGCTGGCGCCATAATTGTGCTGCTCGCACACCGTCGCATACAGATCCGGATTGATCACCGGCTGTGGCACCGTGCCGAAATTGAGCATTACATAACGCCCGCCGATGACAGCAAAGTCGTTGGTCGAGAAATACGTGCCGACCGGATCAGGGTCGGTGGCCTGGAAATCGAGCAGGTAGAACGCCTCACCCGAGAAGTTGTCGGTGAAGTTGTATGAGCCCCAGAGCATGTTGACCGGCAGGAAAGCCTGCTTGAGCTCGGAGCCGGCTACGCGCAGCTTGGACACATCGACCGGGTTGATCGAGTTGATGCCACCCTGGATGAATGTGCTCTCACCCCAGCTCACCACCTGTCGACCAAAGCGCACGGTGGCTTGACGATCGGCAATGATGAAGTTGTGGAACACGAACGCATCAAGGATGCGCGACTGAGTACCGACGCGGGTCTTGGCCGCGTGCGACAGGTTGTCACGATCGTTGTTCTCAAAATCGTAGAAGCCGGTGGCGCGGATGAAGCCGCCCCAGTTCTGGCCGTAACGCATGCTGATTTCGACCGTGGCATTCACCGCATTGGAGATCGGCGACCACTTTTCGTAGGCAAGATCGCCATCATCGCCGTTGACCGAATAGCGGCCACGCGCATCGCGTTGCGCCTGGGTGCCGAGGCCGAGCGCGCTGACCAGCGGGTTGAACTGCGCCTTGCCGATCAGATCGTCTGAAGCATCCTGGGTGCGCCAGCCGATTCCGTAGCCGACGGTCGTGTTGACGGTGGCGTTGAAACCGTCCTGACTGCCGAACTCGAACGCCTGGGCTTGACCGGCGAGGCCGGCCAAGGCCACCGCGAGGGACAGCGAGAGGGTGGACAGAACCGGTCGACGCAAGCGCGAACCAGTCTGGATTGTTTTGCAAGTCTTCATTGTGGACTCCAGAGCCAGGTCGGTTATTGCGTGCGAATGACGGAAGGATTGGTGATCTGTACGGCCGTACCCTGACTGATCAGCAGACTGGCCATTTCACCTTGCATCTCGGCCGTCGCCGCTGGCGATGCCGCCGGACTAAGCAGTGAGCCGTGGTCGCCCTTGGTGAAGCGGACGACGCCACGAATTCCCGTGGCCGACTGCGTGGTCTGCGTGATCGTACTCAATCCCAGCACGCGGATCAGCGGCTCGGTGCCCGATAGGGGCGCGCCGGCAACCGAGTTTGGAATGACCTGGTCAGGCAGCGAACCTTCGCTGCCGACGACTTCCTGCAGAAGCAGGCGCTTGCCCGCGAGCAAACTGTTGTTGGCTGGCAGCGCCCAGTTGATCGGATCAGCCGAATCGATGACGGTCTGCGCGGCACCAAAGAACGCGGCGTAGTTGGGTGTTCCGGGCGTCAGACCCAGCGGTGCGAGACCGGCGCGGATGCGTGGACCAAAGGTCGGCGACGCTTCCAGCAGATTCGCGATACCGCCACCGGGCACGTTCAGCAAGGCGACACGGGTGTCCGGCTGGATGCCCATGAACACGGTGCCGATGATGCCGCCAAGCGACTGGCCGACGAAGCTGATGCGGGCGCCATCAAAATCAGTGCCGCTGCTGGTGTAGCGCGCCGACGGGATGGCCCGGGCGAGCACGAGCAGATCGGCAACCGCCTGACGGATGTTGTCACGCGAGGTCAGCAGACTCGGCAGGTTGATGAAGTAGCTGCCCGAGGGATCGACTACGCCATCCGGGCCGGAGGCGCCTGTCGTGTTGTTGGTCAGGTCGAGATTGAAGGTGCGCTCATGCGCGCCAAGGCCAGCGAACGCCGGATTGCCGGCATTCAGTGGATTGGCACTGCTGGTAATGCCGTGCAGCGGGGCATCGATCGCGATGACGGCGAAACCTTGCGAAGCGAGTGTGCCCGCAACCGCAAACATATCTGTGCGGTCACGCGTGATGCCGTGCTGGTAGATCACGACCGGCCAGCCCGCGGCGGGCTTCGGTCTGTTTGAGGTGGCGTTCGGGATCGTCAGCAGCAGCGGAACTCGCTGGGTTGAGTTGGCCACCGGCAGCGGATTGGCGAAAGTGACGAAGGTCGAGCTTGGATCAAGCATGCCGGCGAACGGCGGAACGTACGCGCCAGGTGCCGCACGCCAGAAACCAGCCAAGGGCGCGGTCGGTGCCGTTGCACTTGGGGCCGCGAGGTAGTACGGCAGATCGATCGCGCCCACATAGACGTCGGCGATCGGCGGCAGGGCCGGATTGATCTGGGATAGATTCATGCCGGTCGGCACGATCAGGGGCGCGGTCGCTGGTGTCTGGGCAATTCGTGCCTGCACGGCACCCATGACGGGCGTAATGGCTTGGGTCGTGGCAACCCAAGTCAGGACGATCTTGCTCGATGGGATTCCGGCAGCGGCTGCGGCGCCTTCCTGCGAGTTGGTCAGCCGGCGCAATGGCTCCAACGCGCACGCTTGTGCAGCCGGCAGCAACGGCTCCTGCGAAACACCGTTTATGCACAACGGCGAAGTGCGCTTGGCCAGAAAATACGTCTGATCGGGCGTTGCGTCGTTGCCGGCGTTGTCGGTGATGCCGTTGGTCAGCACGACCAGGTAAGAGGACAGTTGCTGCAGCGGCTTGGTTGGCACGATGGCCATCGTGCGGCCGGTGCTGTCCGAGCTCGCCAGCGCGACCACGTACTCGGCATTGGGAGCAAGTTCGCGGGTCAGACCGGTGACACCGCCGCCGGGACCGCTCAGGGTCACCTGGAACACGCGCACCGTCGTTCCGGCAGCGAGCGTGCTTGGGCGCGGCGGGGTCGAGAAGGTGGTCGACCAGGGCGCGACCGTGCTGAAGCCATCCAGCGCGTTCATCGCGACCTTGGGATCGCCGAAGTTGGTCGGGTCGGCGACCGGGATATTCAGGGTCAGATCCGTCGTCCCCGACAGCAGCAGGTTGGTCGGAAACGGCACGACTCCATTCGATGGATCAAATTTCGCCGTGATGATCGCAGTGACCGGCGATCCATTGTTGTTGTTGGCACCCGGCGCCTCTACTGCTCGGGGACTATTGCTTCCACCGCCGCAAGCGACGAGGAACAGCGACGGCAGCAAAGCTGCCGTGATCAATCGGGCCTGCATTTGGATCCCCTTCTCATGGAATTTCAACGATCTCATCTTAGGCCGTTCAAACGGTCGTTGGCAACGTCCGCTTAACAGAAAATCACGAGGCACAACAATATGTTGCGCCGCACCATACGGTAGAGAATGGTGTACTGATGAGTACTCAGATCAGCGGCGGCGAAAGCCAGGTCGACGGATCCGGTCGAAACGAACGCGGCGACCAGTCAAGGTCGACGCGCGCTGGGCCGTCATTGGCCAGCAGATCCTTGCCAAGACGCTCGACAATCCCTGGCCCAAGCCCGCGCCAGCGCATGGATCGCCTGGCCAGGACAAGGCCAAGTCGGACCGCAGCGAGTGGAACCGGCACAGGCAAAACCCACGTCGGCAGTGACCCGCGAACCCGTTCGAGCATGCTGGCGAAGCTCAGTCGTTCGCCGCCGCCCACATCGAAGCTGCGACCAATTGACACGTCGCGGCTGGCAACGGATCGGCAAACGGTCGCCAGATCTTCGGCGTGAACAGGTTGGCGCAGGCCGCTCGCCCCGCGCAGACCGGGAAAAACGTGCCAGCGCGCACCGAGGCGTGCCAATGGGGTCAGGCTGCGGTCGAGACCGGCGCCGTAGATCAGGGTGGGCCGCAGCAGGGTCCAGGCCAGCCCCGCAGACCCGGCTGCCAGCGCCAGAGCCTGTTCGCCCCGGCGCAGGGTTTCCGACAAGGCGCGTTCGGCCGGATCGGTCGAATCGCGCTTGCTCGATGCACTCATCGAGCCGAATGCAACAAGGCGCGGGCTACCTTGCAGCTTCGTCCGCGCCAGCCATTCGGCAAAGCCATTCAACGGGCCGAGGCTGAAGATAAGGTCCAGTTCGGGCAACGCCGGCATGGCCGAGAAAACATCGCCCTGCAGCCATTCCAGATGCGGCCGGCTCGATGTCCGCTGGACCCGGCTCAGGGCCAGCACGTGATGGCCGGATTCAAGCAACTGTGGAACGAGGAAGCGCCCGATCTGGCCACTGCCCCCGATCACCAGGGCACGTGGCCCGGACACGCCGGCCGTCCGGATCAGCGCCGGGCGAACGAGGCGTTCGCGCTCGCGGTCATCGCGGCGGTGATCGGGAGCCCAATGATGAAACTGGTCCCGCTCTCCCTCGACGTGCGCACGTTGATCGATCCCCCGTGCGCCTTGATGATGCCGTGCGCAAGGGTCAAACCCAGGCCGGGCGCATCTCGGCGCGTCGAAAAGAACGCCTCGAAGATTTCGGGCAAGTCCTCGTCGCTGATGCCAGCACCCGAATCGGAGATGCGGATCTCCACATTGCGCGTCCCACCGGCACGCGTGGCCACCTGGATTCGCCCGCGCTCCGGAATTGCCTGACCTGCATTCTCGAGAATGAGCACAAAGGCGCGACAGATCTGCGCCGGCATGCAGGAAACCTGGGGAAGATCGGCGTACTCACGGACCACCACAATGCGTTCGCCCCATGCCGGCACGAGCAGGCTCAATGCCGCATCGAGGCTCGCATTGATGTCGACGCTGTCGAGACCTTCGGCATCGGACCGGGTCAACTGGCGCAAGCCCTGGACCAGGCTCGATGAGCGACCGAGCCCGATGGCCGAATCGGCCAGCATGGCTTTCGTCTCGGTGAGGATTGTGCTTTTTTCGAGGTCGCGGCGTGTGTTGAACAAATTCCGCCGGGCTTCCTCGACGTGCTTGACCAGTTGATCGAGGCCGGCCTTGTCGGCGCCAAAGATCATCTCGACCGGCTGCAGACAGTACTGCACGGCAGCATCGTAGTTCTTGACCAGCTTCCGATAATCGTCGAGCAGTTCGCCTACGCCATCGAGACTGGAATGCGCCATTCCGAGCGGCGCGCCAACCTCGTTGGCGACGATGGCGGCCAGCTGCCCTGTGAGTGACATCGGCATCGCCTGCATCAGGCGCGACTGATGCTCTTTCATTGATTCCATTTCATCGGCGAGATGCATGCGTTCGTTGCGCAGGTTCTGGTTGGCCGCGCGTTCGTCACGCAAGCGCATGACCAGGTAGCCCACCGCACCGAACGCCGCGAAGGCCAAGATCCAGCTGATCCATAACATCAATTTGTACTCCCTAACCCGGCACGCAGTATAGCCATCGATAGCTCAGGCGAAAGTCAACCAGAGTTCGGTGGCGAGGAAGGCCAGCCACGCCAGCACCAGCACCACGCCTTCACGCCGCGACAACTCACCGTCACTGCGCATCATCGGATAGACGGCTACGGCAAGCGTGAACAGGACCGGCAGTTCGAAGCGGCCAATCGAAGCGGGAAGCGCCAGCGGATGAGTCAGGGCCAATCCACCCAGCACGAGCAGGATGGCGGCTAGCGCTCCGAGCAACGCCTGGGCGAGGGCGAAATCACCGCGGCCGCGCCGCGCAGCCATGAGCGCCGTGGACGCTCCGGCAAGGGCGCTGGCGGGACCGAGCACGAGCAAACCCAGAATCAGCGGGTTCAACGCCAGTGAGGCGGCCAGGCCTGATGTTCCGACCAGCAGACGCCACGCGCCGAGGCCGAGCAGGACCGCGCCGACAAGTACGCGCAAGAGCAGCAGGGACGTGGCAAAAGCCCGCGGAGATTCGTTGCACAGGGCCTCGATGGCCGTCCGTTCGCGCAGGATGCCGCGCACGATCAGGGCGGCAAGAGCAGCGAAAGCAAACAGCAGGATGCCGCCATCGATGCGTGAATAGGTGTGGTCAAGACCCAAGGCCCAGACCAGCGCGACCGCTCCGATCAGGATGGGATTGATCCGGGCGAAGGGCTTGAGGCGCGCCAGCAATGGAGCCGACAACGCCGCCAGTCCAAGCATTATGCCGAGCTGCGCGATAGCGCCGCCGAGTGCGGCGCCGACGCCGAGATCCGCGTGATTGAGCAGCAACGCGGCAATGGCAATGGCGATCAGGGGTGCCAGCGCGGCGAGGCTGGTCGAGCTCAGCGCGAACAGCCAGGACTGGCCTGGCTTGCGCACGATCAGCCCGGAGACGCCATTCGTCAGCGAGTCGGTGCCGAACAACAGCAAGACACAACCCAGCAAGATGGTTCCGCTGTCAGCCCACATGGCGAATCCTCAGGACGATCACAAGCGCAAGCCGCGCAGTCTATCCCGGAACAAGCACCCTGCCACAAACCGGTCGGCATCGGCCCCACGCATGCGTGAAAGCGATCAAAAACGGATCACCGATCGGATCACCTTGCCCTCGTGCATGAGGTCGAAGGCATGATTAATTTGTTCGAGCGGCAATTCTTCGCTGACAAACTCGTCGATCTTCAAGGTTCCGGCCATGTATTGATCGACATAGCCCGGTAACTGAGTACGCCCCTTGACCCCGCCAAAGGCAGAGCCTCGCCAGACCCGGCCGGTGACGAGCTGGAATGGCCGGGTGGATATTTCCTGACCTGCGCCGGCGACGCCGATGATGATCGACTCGCCCCAGCCCTTGTGGCAACACTCGAGCGCCGAGCGCATGACATGCACGTTGCCGATGCACTCAAACGAATAGTCGACGCCGCCATCGGTGAGGTCGACGATGACTTGCTGGATCGGCGTATCCGGGTAGTCCTTCGGGTTGAGAAAATCGGTCGCGCCCAGCGCCTTGGCCATCTCGGCCTTGGCCGGATTCATGTCGACGGCGATAATGCGCCCGGCCTTGGCCATGACTGCGCCCTGGATGACCGACATGCCGATACCACCGAGGCCGAACACCGCCACACTCGCCCCAGGTTCAACTTTGGCCGTGTTCAGGACCGCGCCGATGCCTGTGGTGACGCCACAACCGAGCAGGCAGACCTTTTCCAGCGGCGCGGCCTTGTTGATCTGGGCCAGGGCAATCTCGGGCAATACCGTGTATTCGGAGAACGTGCTGCATCCCATGTAGTGCAGGATCGACTTGCCATTCATGGAGAACCGGCTGGTGCCATCCGGCATCAGGCCTTTGCCCTGCGTGGTACGAATCGCCTGACACAGGTTGGTCTTGCCTGAGAGGCAAAACTTGCAGACGCCGCACTCGGGTGTGTACAGCGGAATGACATGGTCACCGACCTTGAGTGAGGTCACGCCGACGCCGACCTCCTCGACGATGCCACCTCCTTCGTGGCCGAGGATGACCGGGAACAGGCCTTCCGGGTCGGCACCCGACAAGGTAAACGCATCGGTATGGCAAACGCCGGTGGCGACGATGCGCACGAGCACCTCACCGGCTTGTGGGCCCTGCACGTCGACTTGCTCGATCGACAGCGGCTTGCCTGCTTCCCAGGCAACGGCGGCTCGGCTTTTCATGCTGTGTACTCCTGAATGAAATCGATGATTGCAGCGGCGCCGCGCGGATCAACAACTGTAGCGAGCATGACCGTGCACAACAACCCGGCATCGATTCGCCACACCAAAATCATTTTCCGCTCGAACGACCGGTCGAGGCTGCACCAGAAATGCCGGCCGCTTGAAAAATCCGCGCCGCGGACGCATTAGCTTGATCCTTCCCAACAAGGAAATCCGATGAACCTGGTCTGTGAGATCCCCGGTGCCAATCTCGCCATTGCGCGCGGCGATTTTCCGAATCCGGAGCGCGACATTGATCCAGCATCCGCCAGGGGCGAACAACACGCCGTGCTTGCCGGTGGCTGCTTCTGGTGCGTCGAGGCGGTGTTCAAGGAGATCGACGGGGTTAACTCGCTGACTTCGGGCTACAGCGGCGACGGCGCGCACAACGCCGATTACAAGACGGTATGCACCGGCACGACCAATCACGCCGAAGTCGTCTCGATCCGCTTCGACCCAAAACGCACGAGCTTCGGTCAGTTGCTCAAGGTGTATTTTGCGGTCGCGCATGATCCGACCCAGAAGGATCGCCAGGGCGAGGATCGCGGCCGCCAGTATCGTTCGGCTGTTTTCTATACCGACACTGCCCAGAAGGAAGTTGCCGAGGCGTATATCGCGCAGCTGGACAAGGCCGGGGTGTTCAACGATCCGATCGTCACCGAAGTGGTGCCGCTGGTGGAGTTCCACGAAGCCGAGGCCTATCACCACAACTACGCCGAGCTGCATCCCGAGAAGGGCTACATCGCCGCGGTTGCCCTGCCCAAGGTGGCCAAGTTGCGCACGAAATTCGCCGACAAACTGAAGGGATCATCCGCATGAGCACATCGGCCAGCGGTTACGAAGTCAGCCCGATCAGTGCTGAAGAGCGCGAACGTCTTGCGCAAAAACTCACCCCCGAGGAACGCCGCATCCTGCTCGACCACGGCACCGAGCATCCATTCTGCGGTGGTCTGCTCGACAACAAGCTCGATGGCCGCTACGTCTGCAAGCTGTGCGCGCTGCCGCTGTTCAACTCCGAGCACAAGTTTGAATCGGGTACCGGCTGGCCGAGTTTTTTTACGCCGTTTGATCCAGAACACGTACGCGAGATCCGCGACATCAGCCACGGCATGGTCCGCGTCGAGGTTCGCTGTGCGCGCTGCGACAGTCATCTTGGTCATGTGTTTCCGGATGGCCCGAAACCAACCGGACTGCGTTTCTGCCTGAACTCGGCATCCATGGATTTTGTCGCGAAATAGTCCGGGCGAGGAATCTGTTGCAGGGTGGAACTCGCACATCGGATTGCGCCGTTCGCGCAAGTGTGATGCCCGCAGCGCAATATGACCTCGTTCTGCGAAATCCGCTGCACGGTTACCGCCCTAGACAAACCAGGTTCGGCCTAGTCCTTGCGCTTCGCGCGCGGATGCGCGGCATCGTAGACCTTGGCCAGATGCTGGAAATCCAGATGCGTGTAAATCTGCGTCGTGCCGATGTCGGCATGGCCGAGCAGTTCCTGCACGGCGCGCAAGTTGCCCGAGGATTCAAGCAGATGACTGGCGCAGGAGTGGCGCAGCAGATGCGGATAGACACGCTGCCAGATGCCCTGATCGCGTGCGCGGCGCTTGAGCCGCGTGCGCACACCATTCGTGCTCAGCGGCCGACCGAGCCGGCCCCGCAGGATCAAGTCATCGTCACCGCCGCGATCCTGGTTGCGCAATGTCTCCAGCGCAAACAAGGCATGCCGCCCGACCGGCACCATGCGCGTCTTCGAGCCCTTGCCGGTGACCCGCAACATGCCCTCGCGGGTGTCGAGGTCGCGCCAACGCAGGCTGACCACCTCGGCGACGCGCAGGCCACTTGAATAGAGCAGTTCGAGCATGGCCCGATCGTGCACGGCCTCGGCGTCGTCGGTCGGGAATTCAAGCAGGGCGGTCATCTCGTCGGCATCGAGAACCTTGGGCAACTTGCGCGGGATTTTGGGCGTACGCACACCGACGGCCGGATTCACCTTGACCTCACCATCACGCGCGAGATAGCGGAAAAAGCTGCGGCACGACGACAGGAAAAGGCCGAGACTGGCCGGGGCCAGACCCGCACGATGCTGCTCGGCAACCAGCGCCTGCAGTTGCGCGCTGCGCAGCTCGTTCCACTGGTGCAGATCGAGGCGCTCGGCATAGGCGTGCAGTTTCGCCAGAGCGCGTGCGTAGTTGTCGAGCGTGGATGCGGAGTAGCGT
Source organism: Dokdonella sp. (assembly GCA_039923515.1). Classification (GTDB taxonomy): domain Bacteria; phylum Pseudomonadota; class Gammaproteobacteria; order Xanthomonadales; family Rhodanobacteraceae; genus Dokdonella. The sequence goes on along the minus strand of JBDTCQ010000149.1, from coordinate 285 downwards.
CGCTCAACGCGCAGATAGCCAAGATAGCGGTCAATTGAAGCGGGCAACGATGCCGTCATCTCACTTGCCGGCGGCGTAACGTCCGACTGCCGCCGACAGCGCCTCGGCGATCAGGCGCAGGAATACGGTGCCCATGCCGGGATGGAAGCGGTTGGCATCGAGACTGCCGATCGCGAGCATGCCGACCTCGCCAATCGAGAGCAGCACAGCCGACTGCACCTCGCTGGCGCGCGTGCCAAACAAGGCATCGAGCTTGTCCTGTTGCAGACGACCGCAGAGCGGCTC
>JBDTCQ010000148.1:0-3960 GCA_039923515.1 Dokdonella sp. | reverse complement strand
GAATTCGCGGATGTCGAATCGCTCGCCATAAGCGGCCTCCGCCTCCATGCGCAATTGCTGGAGCTTGAGCATGCCGATCTTGTAGCCGAGTGCTTGGGCGGGCCAGACGACGTAACGCTCAATCTCTGATTCCGCGTTGCCTGCATCGGCGCCCTCGGTCGTCATCATGTAATCGATGGCTTGCTCGCGACTCCATTTTTTGGCGTGCATGCCGGTGTCGACGACGAGGCGGACCGCGCGATGCAATTCATCACGCAAACGCCCCAGATTGCCGAACGGATCATCCTTGTACAGGCCCATTTCCGCTGCCAGCGCTTCGGCGTAAAGGGCCCAGCCCTCGGCAGACGGATTTGAGGCAAAGGTTTTGGCGATGAACGGAACGTCTTGGTCGATCGCGATGGCCATCTGCAGGTGATGACCTGGAATGGCCTCGTGGAAGGTGAGCGTGGGTGAGGCAAATTTTGGCAGCGCGGCGGTATCACGCAGGTTGACCCAGTAGATGCCCGGTCGCGAACCATCGGGCGCGGGTGGATCGTAAAAGCCGCCCGCCGCCGAGTCCTGACTGAATGCAGGCACGGCACGCACTTCCAGCGGATGCTTCGGCAAGGCGCCGAAATATTTTGACAACAGCGCGCTGACACGATCGATGTGCGACTGGATATCGGCCAGCAATGCCGCCTTGCCCTCCGCAGTATTTGGAAAGACAAAGCGCGGTTCGGCGGACACTGCCGTCATACGTGCGCCGACGCTGCCCTCGGTGTATCCCTGCGCACGCAAAAGCGTGTCCATCTCTGCGCTGATGCGCGCCACTTCATCGAGTCCGGTTTGATGGATTTGATCGGCATCGAGATCACTGTCGGTCATGTGCCGGATCATCGCTTTGTACAGGACCGAACCATTGGGCAGACGCCAGATGCCGGCATCGTGCGGCGCCGTCGACTCGATCTCGCCGAGGTAGGCGCTGATACGTCGATAGGCGGGCAGCACGCCATCACTGACGACGGTCAGCGCTTTTGTTGAATAGCCGTCCGCATCGGCAATGTTGGCCGCCTTGAGCTTGCTGACGAAACTCGCGTAGAGCACATTTTCGACTGCCGGCGCCTTGGAGAACGCATCCACCACCGCCCTGGCCTTGAGGATGATGAAGTCCGGCGGAATCGCGCCTTCATCCACATCGTGGCGCATCTTGGCCAAGGCGCCATCGAGGATGCCCGGCAAGCTTTCGAGTCGGGTCAGATAGTTGGTCGCCTCATCCGCGTTGCGCACGTTTTGTTGAGCTTCCATCAACTTCGCAATATCCACGGTGACGCCGGAGTTTTGATTGATTACATAGGGCAGAAACCAGGTTCCGTATTCATCGAAACTGCTGCCATAGTCGACGACACGTGTCGGCGCGAGGGCGCCATCGAACAGGCTGATGAGGGTCGCGCGAACGCGACGCTGCTCATCATTCAGTGCTTGCGGCACGGTCGCCCTCAATTCGGCGAGCCGCTTCTCCATTTCAGCGTCACGTGCGGCCTTGCCGGCCTGCGACCGATCATTGAGGCGGGCATCCGCGTTGTTCGCCAGCTCGGCAGGAGCACCGTTGTAGGTCGCCGCTTCCGGCACCTGCTGGTAGTAGCTTCGGCTGAGATGGTCCACGGCCGCATCGAAGTCGCCGGTTGCCTGCCCCGCAGTGCGGCCAATCGGTGTTTCTGCAGGCGCGGATTGCGTCGCTGCCTCGTTATCCGGCTTCCCGCAGCCACACAGGATCAACGTGGTAGCCACGAATGGCAGTGCGTATCGGAGCATGGCCGAATCCTCAAAAGAGTTTGGACGTTACGAGATTTGAATAGCGGGTCGTGAATTGAGACATGGATAGGGTTTGATTGTGTCCGCGGAGATTGATTCGAGCTTCGAGCATCTTGTTCAACCAAAACTGCATCGCTGTATGGTCGTTTGTAGGAGACGCCTTCAGGCATGATGCGTTTCGGCGCAATTCGGGAACGCGGTAGTACCCAAGTGCATCACGGCTGAAGCCATTTTCTGCAACGACGAAGCGGGCCGGGTGGCTGAATTCAACGACGAAGCGGTATCGCGAGATTGGCCGTCCAAGCCCGTGCCCGATGTGGGCTCTGCCCGAGGAAGCTTGCGCCTTGCCAGACATATGGACACCCTATTCTGCTTGGGGAGGGGCCGCTGTGCCGGATGCGGGTTTCGAAATACTCCCCTGCTGTTTCTCCCGGCGCGCTCGTGCAGCCTGCTGCTCGGCCCAGCGTTTGAGCACACGGGCCCGGTGGGCGCCGGCCTTCGGATCGCTGACCACCGCTTCGACATGCGCCAGCAAGGCGTCGACGTTCACGTGTTCGGTTGATCGCACGTCACGTCCGGCCGACCATAGATCAATCCACTCCTCGCTGCGCTCACCAAGACGCAACACCGCACGAAAGTAGCGTGGCGGCTGAAATCCGGACACCAACAGATCGATAGCCCCGGCCACGAGCGAGAGCGGACTCAGGACCAGATCACGCAGCGCATCGAGCAACAACTTGAACTGGAAGAACGCCATATCGCGAATCAGCGAGCGCCGCGTTGGAATGGATTCGGGATTCATGCGGAATGTCCATGCGAGTTGATCGGCGTTGAAACGACAGCGCGAGGCGGAATCCAATGATCCCGCGCGTGACTGATCCACGACGATCGCGACGTACAATGACGCCTTCACGCCCATCGAGCAACGCCATGCGAATCTGCGTCTATTGCGCCTCCAGTCAGGAGTGCGATCCCCACTATCACGAGGTGGCGTTTCGACTGGGTGCACTGCTGGCCGAATCAGGCAATACCGTGGTTTACGGTGGTGGCTCGACCGGATCGATGGGCGCGGTTGCCAATGGCGCCTTGTTGGCGGGTGGAGAAGTCATCGGCATCCTGCCCCGATTCATGGCCGACCTTGAGTGGGGACATCCAGGCTTGACCCGGCTCGAACTGGTCGGCGACATGCGTGAGCGCAAGCATCGCCTGCTGACCGGCTCCGATGCGGTGATCGCCCTGCCGGGTGGCTGCGGCACGCTGGAAGAATTATTCGAGGCAATCACGCTGAAGCGGCTTGGGTTGTATTTCAATCCGATCATCCTGCTCAACACGCGCGGCTTCTACACGCCGCTGCAGGGGTTCATGGAGAGCGTCATCGAAGGCCAGTTCATGAACCGCGAACACCTGGCGATGTGGAGCCTGGTCGATGAGCCGGAGGATGTATTGCCGAGGATCCAGGCGACACCGCGTTGGCGCGAGGATGCGCGTGAGATCGCGATGGTGAGGCGTGGGCCAGCGGCGACGTAGGATTCTTCGGGCCCGCTGATCCTGCGAGCTTTGCAGGAAACGGCTTCAGCCGTGATGCCTTTGGAGCATTTTGTAGGAGCAGCCTTCAGGCGCGATGCCTTTGCGTGTGTCGTGTGAGATGACGAACGGCATCACGGCTGAAGCCGTTTCCTACAGGGGCAATGGGGATTTGGCGGCTGATACTGCTGGGAATTTTGCAGGAATGGCGATCAGCAGCTCGTGACGATTTTGCTGAATTGATCGAGCAAGACGGTTTGCGCCGTGGCCTCGACGGGTTGTCGGTAGCCGCCGGGGCCGTATTCCGCAATGAAATCGACTTTGTACGCTTTGAAGAAGCGCTCGATCAGCTCGTTCGCCGCAACCCCGGTGGCAGATACGCTGTCGTCGGATGGATCGACCTGCAGGCGGACGGGGATGAGCGGTTGCTCGGCCGGGCCGCTGACCTTGCGCGCGCCGGCGGCGGGATCGAACACGCTGCCATGCGCGCAACACACGATCATGCCCGGCGCTTCCGCCAGTTCACTGCCATCGCCGGCGTAGCGAATCACGCTCGTGGCCTTGGTCGGGTAGCTCATCTGGTGCGTGCAGATGGCGATATAGGACACCAGATTGTGCTGTGGCCCCGCGCCTCCAGACCATTGG
>JBDTCQ010000147.1:0-5911 GCA_039923515.1 Dokdonella sp. | reverse complement strand
GCGTATCGAAAGACAACAGATTGCCGGCATCTGCCGGGGGCAGACTCAGCGCGCCAAATCCGCGCCGGTAAGCCTGCGTGTCCCTGCATGGAACGAGAATCCACTGCGCTCAGACCTTAGGCATGTGGCTCAACGCAAAATCGATCGCCGCACATACGGCGGCGGCTTGGGCCGCATTGCACTGCTCGGGCGTAGCGCGCGGACTGTCCGGGTAGACCTCGGTGGTTGTGGTGTAGGGCGCATTGGTGACGCCTGCGCATAGACCCAGCGGCTTGAACGCATAGCGGATGACGCCCGGTGAGAACACCGCCGAGCCGATGATCTCGCCCCTGGTATCGGCGGGTGCAATATGCGTGACTTGCGCCACCGCGTCGATGATTGCCTGCTGAAATTCCGGTTGTGGTTTGTCGGTGTCGTCGACCAGATAGAAGCCATCGGGAATCTCGCCTGGCTCATAATCGGCGCCGTCACGCGCGGCCAGCGCCGGGCGGAATTCCGATTCGTCGGTGTCGGTGGTTTCGTGCAAGTCGATATGCACGAGGACACGCTCAACCAGCGGCGCCACCAGTTTCATCAGCGCGGCTGATTCCTGGGCCGGACTGTCAGCGCGGAACGATCGGTTCGGATCGATCGCATCGCGGTTCCAGCGATGGATCATCTCGTAGGCCCACGGACTCACGCAGGGCACGACAAGCAGGTTGACCCGGCCGGCATAGTCCGCCGCATGCTGATCGAGAAACTGCAGTGCGCCGTGTACGCCGCTGGTCTCGTATCCATGCACGCCGCCGGTAACCAGAGCGATCGGCAGCGCGTCATTCCAGGCGTGACTGCGGATCGCGAACAGCGGATATCGGTCGGCGTGATAATCGAGCCGCCCGTACTGCTCCACATCAAAGCGAGAGCGCAAGGATTCGATCACGCCCACCACCTCATCGGCGTAACTGCGCTTGACCGACTGCCGAGCCAACCATGCGGCTTTCTCAGTCGCGCCCCAGGGCGTGCCGGGAGTGCCTATGGGATAGAAGGATTCGCTGCTCATGGTCATTCTCTCTGCAAGGGCTATACGGAAAAGCCGTTCACTTTAGCATTGGCGCGCATGGCTTCCCGCGCGCACCGCTGCAATGAATAACCTGGGCAATGACTCATGACGGATGTTGCTGGAGCACGCCCTGAGGCATGATCGAGTCGGATCGCAACGTGGGTAGAGGGGGTCGCTATGCGTTTGTCACTGTCGCTGATTACATGCCTGCTCATGAGCCTGGCTGCGCCGGGGTTTGTGGTCGCCGCAACAAAAGTGGGATCGAAGCCGGCCGACACGGTCGAGCGTCCCGACGTCGTCCCGGCACCTGACCGAGGCGAAGGCGATGGCCCTTACAGCCAATTGATCCTGCGTGGCGTGACCGTGATCAACGGAACCGGCAGCCCGGCTTTCGGCCCGGCCGACGTGGTCATCGAAGGCAATCGCATTGTCCAGGTCAAGTCGGTGGGTGCGCCTGGAGCGCCGATCAAAGCCGAGGACCGGCCGAAGCTCAAGGCCGGTGGTCGCGAAATGGATCTGACCGGCCACTACGTGATGCCCGGGCTGATCGACCTGCACGGTCATATCGGCGGCAAGGAACAAGGCGTGCCGGCCGAGTATGTCTACAAGTTGTGGATGGGCAACGGCATCACCACGATCCGAGAGCCCGGTTGCGGCAACGGCATTGACTGGTGCGTCAGTGAAGAACACCGCAGTGAAAAGAACCAGATCACCGCACCGCGCATTTTCCCCTACGCATTTTTCGGCATGGGCCGCGATACGCCGATGACCAAACCGGAGGAAGCGCGTCAATGGGTGCGCGAGATGAAGGCCAAGGGCGCGCTTGGCATGAAGTGCTTCGGCTATCGCCCGGACATCCTCGAAGCCGCCTTCGATGAACTGAAAAAGCAGGGCATGCAGAGCGCCTGCCATCATGCCCAGCTCGATGTCGCGCGGGTCAATGTACTGACCACGGCGCGCTGGGGACTGACCTCGATGGAGCATTGGTACGGCTTGCCCGAAGCGCTGTTTGACGATCGCACCGTGCAGGACTATCCCGCTGCCTACAACTACAACAACGAGGCGGATCGCTTCGGTCAGGCCGGTCGTCTTTGGGCGCAGGCAGCCAGGAAGGGCAGCGAAAAGTACGAGGCCGTCATCAACGAATTGCTCTCGCTGGATTTCACCATCGACCCGACCTTCACCATTTATGTGGCTGCGCGCGATCTCATGCGTGCGCGCCGCGCCGACTGGCATGACGAATACACCCTGCCCTCGCTATGGGATTTTTACACCCCCAACCGCGACAACCACGGCAGCTTCTTCTTTGATTGGAGCACCGAGGACGAAGTCGCCTGGCGCGCCAACTACCGGCGCTGGATGGATTTCGTCAACGACTACAAGAATCGCGGCGGTCGGGTCACCGTCGGTTCGGATTCCGGCTTCATCTACCAGCTCTATGGCTTCGGCACGATCCAGGAATTGGAGTTGCTGCGCGAGGCCGGCTTCCATCCACTCGAAGTGATCCGCTCGGCCACTCTCAACGGTGCCGAGGTATTGCGCGCCGACGATCGCATCGGCTCGGTCGAACCGAGCAAGCTCGCCGACCTCGCCGTACTGACTGAAAATCCGTTGGCCAATCTCAAAACCCTGTACGGCACCGGCCATATCCAGCTCGATACCAATGGCAAGCTGCACCGCGTTGGCGGCGTCCAGTACACGATCAAGGACGGCATCGTTTACGACGCAAAGAAACTATTGGCCGACGTGCGCAAGATGGTCGCCGACGACAAGGTCAGGCGCGGGATTACCAGACTGCCCCAACCATAAGCACATCAGACTCGGCATCTGTTCACGCGACTCCCGACCAACCGGCTCCCCGTCAATTCCTTCTTTCATCGTGTCAATCTAGCGGTTTAGCGGTCGCGGACGTGAGGGTCGTTTCGGTCGCGGAGGGGAGGTGGGCACAGGCGCGGGTCCTGGGGGGGCGACCGGGCTGCCATCGCTACTGGGGCTGCCGAGGAGTGAGCCGAATACGCCGCAGGTGCTCAATGGGTAGATTACGCAGCGGCAGGAGTGGGACTGGATCTGGCCATTGGCAATGCTGCCGATGAAGCCCAGCGGTGCGTAGTGGTGGGTGATGCCGCGCGGATGCTGGAATTCTGCCTCGTTGTTGTCATCGAGCGGCCATTCGATATTGCCGGTTGCCACGCGTGCGGGAATCAGCCAGTAGTCGCCGCTGCGGTATGTCCTGCCGGGCGCAAAGCGGATCTGGATGCCATCTTCGAGATTGATCCATCCGGAATCGGTGGTGCTGCTTTCGGTCACCAGCACGGCACCGGAATCGAGGGCGATGTCTCCATTTGCGATCTGATCCCAGCGGCGGATCCTGGGATTTGAAACCTCATCAGCCATCGTCGGTGCGCCATCCAAGGTGAGCTGGTCGCCATCGACACTGGCAATGCGGAACAGAGGTCCCGTGCGAGCGAGCAGCTCGTCTTCATCGTTGCAGAGTTCGATCCATTCACCGGCCGCGAAATCCCGTGTGCTGGCGACGGTGAGCGGTTCGCCTACGGTTCCAATGCAACGGGTCACGACACTGCCGTTGTCGCGCGACCACTTGAAGGTCGCCCGACCGCCATTGGCATTGCCGCGATGGATCTCGACACGGTAAAGATGATTTTCAGCACCCCGATAGCCAGACTCGGGGCGGGTGATGCACGGATCGTCGAGCCGATGGCCGGGGTCGATGCGCGCCGCCAGTTCGGGCCAATCGTCGCGATCGAGAACAAGCAGAGGCACATCACATGCATCAGAAGGATTCGTGTCCAGGCGTTCGATGCCCACGCGGATACGCGTCCGCAGCGCGTCCAGACGAGCCAGTTCCACCGCGTCGTTGGTCTGGTCCATCTGCATCTGGACGGCGTCGGCGCGGCGTTTCAGCTCCGCTTCGAGATTGGATCGTTCGAGCGAGCGAACCTGCCAGACGACCTGGGCGCGGCTGCAGGTGTCGGGACCGCCGAGGGCGACTTCGCGGATTGACGGATATTGGATGGCGGTCACGTGTCGCTCCCAGACATCGAGATACAGCCAGAATTGGCCTTCGCCTTCGCTGCGATCGCTGAGCCAGGTGCGCAACGCATCGCCGTCGTTCTTGTCGTCAGCGGCGCGAGGAATGTAATGAGGCTGATCGATATAGTCGCAACCCGTCGACTCGCAAAGAATGCCGTCGACGTAGTAGCGGCCGGCACCGATCACCAGGGTTGCCGGCGATGGCGTGACATTGAGTGTGAGTTCAAAGCCGAGGTTGTCGACGGGTCCGCCGTGCCGCCCGAACAGGTCGCGTGACAGCGTGCGCAAATAGTGGAGCAGGATCATGCCCTGCTCGTTCGGATCGGCATCAAGGGTGACCCGTCCTTGCTGCAGCAGCACCTGGCTGAAATGGTTGCGGGGATCGAAAGTCACCCGTGAGAAATCACCTTTCATGGTTGCATTCCTTCTGGATCAGTCGGCGAGAAAAAGCCCGACCGTCATGCCGGCCGGGGTGTATTCATCGAGTCGTGCGCGCAGGTTCGCCTCGCGCTGTGGCTGGAACAGATCGTGGTAGACACCCATTTCCGATTCATCGTCGGCGCCGCGCTTGATCTCCTCGGCGCAGCTCGTGGCCAATCGCGCGTAGCAGGGCATGCCGTAGCGGCGCGCGTCGAACACCGGACGCACGCGGCACTTTTCCGAGTCGATCTCGCGGCTCTCGATGGATGCGGCCAGCTGCCGTTCGCGCACGGCAGCAATGACCCCGTCTGGCTGACATCGATAGCGTCGCGGTGTGCGGCAATGCGTGCAGACGTAGCTGAAGCGCACGCAACCGATCTGCCGGCGGGCGACGTCGAGGCAGTCGTTGAAGATGCTGTTCTCGGCGAGATCGAGTGCGTGCACTTCCACGGCGCCGAAGAACGTACTGCGCAAGGCCGTGAGGACGACGTGGGCGACCGCTGCTGTGGCTGCGCCAATCGCTTCGCTGTCTGGCGATGCGGCATCGACGATGCTGTCGCTGATCGACAGTCGCAGCGGATCGCTGCCGACTTCGTCTGCCTGCACCTGGATCGAACCGAGGATGCTGTGCTCGATGTGCACATCGGCATGCAATTGATAAAGTTCCAGGCTCGGTTCGGCTGCGCGTTCGGGCTCGCAATTGCAGTCCACGCCCCAGCCGGGAACCAGGGTGCAGTGCCTGATCGATACTTCGCCGCCGCAATCGGCCATACGGGCAGCGTCGTCAGCATAGCGTTCGGGATCGCGTGGCGCGGATACATGCAAGGGGCGACCGGTGACGATAATGCCGTCGAGGCTGAAGCGACTGCCGCGATCCATCTCGACCGTGAGCGCGTCGGGCAGGTCGGTCTGCCAGTCGATCAGCCGAATCACCGGTCGCCTGTTGTTGGCGGCACGCAGCGAAAGCGCCTGGCCGGGGCGCAGGCGGATGTGCAGCGGCTCGACCCATACACCGCTGTTGCACAACTCGATGATCGCGTTTCTTGGTGCATCGTCGCGCCATTGACGCAGTGCGTCCTCGATCCTGGGCAGATCGGTTGCTTCACCGACGTGATAGACGGCGGTCAAGTCAGACGCCGCGATGGTTGTCAGCCATGCCTCGCGATCCACCGCCACTTCGCCCGCACGATACACGCGCTCGCGCGGGCTCCAGGTTTGCAGCACGCGGGGATATTCGCCGCCGCCGATAGCGGCGGAAAAGCCGTCGTGATAACTCACACGGACGCCTTTCTTCGGCAGCTGGTTGGGTGGAAACATCAGGCGGCCCAGCACCGGGTCGATCGCAACCTGCCCGCGTTTCGGTCGGCAGCGCCAGCCGCTCAGATCGGCGGCAACCAACTG
>JBDTCQ010000146.1:0-6456 GCA_039923515.1 Dokdonella sp. | reverse complement strand
GCCCGCGGCGAAGCCGTCGTTGAGATAGGCCGTCCACAACAGCACACGGTGCAGGGTTTCGCCATTGCTGTCGCCAATCTTCGGATACAGTTCGCAATGCCAGTAGGGATAGCCGCCCTGGTCGCCTATGTATTTCTGGATATTGATGGTTCCCGGCCTGAGCACCTTGATCAGCAGGCTCTGCAAACGCTGATCGGGCAAGGCCCGGATCCCCTGCGCATCGAGCGGCATCAGCTTTCCGCTGGCCGGATCAGGCATTTGCAATAACAGCGGCGCGAGAATTGTATGCGGATATTTGCGCACATAGCGCATGAGCGCGCCCATCATCACGGTATTGAACAGGTTGGTCGCGTTCGCCCATTCGGCATGGTCGCTGATGCAGATATCCCAACTGTCCTTGAGTTCGGTATTCAGGCCACCACCCGTCCGACCACGCACGGCCTTGCCCGATTGCTCGTATTGCTGGATCAACGCACGGCAATCCTCGGCGCTGATCGCCTGCTCGTTGATCTCGATGAAGTCATCAGCCATGCGCAATGCTCCGGGCCTGCTTGAATCAAAGTATGTGAAAAACGACACCAGCCGCGATTCCTGCCAGCATGCCAACAAGGATATCGGTCAGATTGTGTCGGCCAAGAACCAGTCGCGACCATGCAACCACGCTGACGAGAATGGCAAGTCCTGCGCCGATCAGCAGACTACCCGGAACGAAGATCGCGAAACAGCCAAACGCGACATGCAGGGACAGCTTGCACCAGGGCGCAACTAGCAGGGCGAGCAGGATGATGGCCGCGGCCAGAAGCAGGGCGACGGTGATTGGCGAATGACCGAAATTCCATCCGGCCAGCGCTGCGCTGACAATAAACAGGCCGAGCAGGAAGATATTGAGCCCACGCCGCTCGCTTTCTGCACTGGCATCGACATGCTGCCAGCGGCCAGCGCGTACTTGCATTGCACTGAACGCAAACACGATCAACCCGATGCCGACGATGCCCATCAACAGGGCCAGCGTCGAGGGGCCGTCGCCGCGATTGGCTCTGGCCGCCAGCCACGCCACCAGCGGCATGACCAGCATGGGATGTCCCAGAATCGATACGCCGCGCGCAATCCGCAGAGTCAAAATTTGACCCTGGGCGAGCGACTGCGACGAGCCAGCGACGCGCGGACGGGATCGGGGTGGATCAGGCATCGTTGCTCGGATGGATAAGTGAAGCAGCATTGTCGCCTGCGCCGAAAATTCTGCAACGCCCGAATCGACTCCTGTAGGGCGGAACCCGCGTAGCGGATTCCGCCGCACGATGCCCACGTTACGAAATTGCGTGACTCCTGCGCAAACGGTGGAATCACCTTACGCGGTACCGCCCCACCGAAAATCCGGTCCACGCACACCGAATCACTGAAGCGCCGGCAGCAATGAAGCGCGCCACCCGCATCAGATAATGCGCAACGTGATCGCCTTGAGCACTGCGCGTGTGCGGTCGCGCGTTTCAAGTTTGTCGAGGATATCGGAGATGTAGTTCTTGACCGTGCCTTCGGCGAGAAAGATCGAGCGGGCAATTTCCTTGTTTGAATAGCCGCCAGCGAGCAGGCGCAGGATCGCGACTTCGCGCACGCTGAAATCGGCTTTCGGCGCCTCCTGCTCACGGTAGGCATATCGCGCACGAACCGGATCGGTGGAAACCGGCTGCAACAGGGATTGACCACGCGACACTGCGCTGATGGCATCGTGCAGATCTTCCGGTGCAGCGTCCTTGAGCAGAAAGCCTTGCGCGCCCGCGGCCACCGCTTCGAGCAGCAAATCGCTGTCATCAAAGGTGGTCAGCAGAATTACCGGCGTTGCATTGCCTGCCGCACGCAAGCGGCGCACGGCCTCGGGCCCGGAGATGCCGGCCATGCGCACATCCGAAAGAACCACATCGACCGTTGTCGCGATCACGGCCTCGACCAGTTCGCCGCCATCGGCGGCTTCAATGACAACAACAAGATCACCAAAACTCTCAAGCAAGGCCTTCAGCCCGGCGCGGACGAGAGCCTGATCGTCGGCAAGCGCGATACGCAAGGGCTCCGTCATGTGGCGGGTATCCATGCGCTCAGGCGAAAGCCCTTGCTGCTGTCGAACTCGATGCCGCCACCGAGGCCCTCAAGGCGTTCACACATGCCGCTGATGCCGTTGCCGATCCGCAGGTTTCTTGCGCCCCGCCCGTCATCGCGGATCTCGAGCAGCAAGCGGCCGCCATCGCGGTGCAGGCGCAACCAGACATTCTCAGCTGAAGAGTGGCGCGCGGCATTGGTCAATCCTTCCTGGGCCACGCGCAAGAGAGCCTGAGCCTGGCCCAGATCATCCACGCGTGCATCCTCGGCCAGCTCGAGATGGACCTTCGGCCGCGGTATCGGTGCAGCCAGTTCCTCGATCGCGCGACGCAGGTCGAGGCCATCGTTCTGGCGCATCTGGCTGACCACGCCGCGGATGTCACCGAGCAGTTCGTCGGCCAGGGTCGCCGCGGTGCGCACCGCCGGCGGTGCACCGGCGGGATCGCGGGCGAGCAAGGCCAGCTGGAGTTTGAGCGCGGTCAGCTTGTGCCCGGCGACATCATGCAGCTCGCGGGCGAGACGCAGACGCTCGCGATCGCGCGCACTCTCCTCAAGCAGGGAATGGGTGGCGAGCAGATGCGCATTGACCTGGGCCAGCTCATCGCGCGCGCGCTCGGCACGCTTTGCATACAGGGCAGTGGTTGCGGCGAAAAGCTGGAAGCCGGCATAGACGATGGTGATGGTCAGCGCCACCTGGCTTTGCCAGATCTCGCTGAAGATCAGGTAGAGGATCGCATTGACCACAAGGATGACGGCGGCGAAGTGACGCAACGGCAATTGCGTGGCCAATTGCGCCATGGCGATCACAAGCAGAACGGGGGCGAAGCCTTCGCGATCAAGCACGCAGACCAGCAACCCGATCACGACCTGGATCGCGATCAGCGGCAGGCGCAGCGGTGTCCGCAAGATGTCGCACAGCATAAAAGCGACAAAGCTGGCTATGAAAGCCAGCAGCAGGATTCCAATCACCAACTTTTGCGCTGGCGGGGCGTGTCCGAAGATCCCGCTGGCGACTGCTCCCCACGTGACGATGCCCGACAGGCAAAGCGGTTCGAGCAGATTGCGCAGGTGATTCGAAGCAGTCATCGATGGATCCTCGCGTTCTCAGCACAGGATCGGCCGATCGTGAGCGCGACTCAAGCCAGTGACGGCAATTGGTGACTTCCGGCAGGTGGAATCGATGACCGCTGGCATCTGTCCGCGCTTGATCTGGCAGCGGATTCTTTCGTCCAGCGAAACATCGCTTCACGCCGCGCAAGAAGAAGTCGGCCTGATGGATCCCACAGGAGACGCCCCATGATCCTCGCAATCCTTCTCGGCACCCCGGCATGGGTGTATCTGCTGTTTGCACTTCTGCTCTGGCTCGGCGCCTGCCAATTGCGTCCGCGCGTCGTACCGGTGCAGCGGGTCTGGCGGACGCCGCTGGTCTTTATCGTCTGGGGCCTATGCGGACTCATCATTCACAACCCGGGCGCGCTGACCAGCTTGTTGCCCTGGGTGATTGCGGCAAGCATGGGTCTGCTCGCCGGCGTGGCGAGGCGCAACACCCTGGCAATCGATCATGCGCGCGGTCTCGTCAACCGTCCGGCGAGCGTCTGGCCGCTATTGCGGAATTTCACGATCTTCGCTGCGCACTACGCGCTCAATGTCGCGGCGGCGTTCAATCCTGGCCAGCACGCAATCATGCAGGTCGACATGGCTCTCTCGGGCGTGTTTGCCGGATACTTCCTCGGCTGGCTGCTCAGGTTTGTCCAGCACTATCGAAAATCCGCCGACGCCGTTGCCGAGCCAATGACGGCACACCCATGAGGCGTAGATCGACTGCCAATCCGGGCTGTCGCTAAGCGGATGGCTTGGGCGCGTTTCACGACGGGCCGCATGGATGCGATCATGCGGATCTTTGTTGATTCGGGAATTTGCCATGAAGTTGCTCGTGCTTGGCCTGATCGGCCTCGGCCTTGGTCTGACAACGGGCTACCCGCTGCATGCCGAGGAGGCAAATATCTCGTCTGCCGACCAGCAGTTCAAGGCGATCTACGAGAAGGAATGGGACTGGCGCAAGTTGCAGTTTCCCGAGTTCGACGATGACAAGCAGGATGCGGCACGCGTCAGCCAGTTGCCGCATGTCGACGCGGACACCCAGAAGCAGCGACTGAAGGTATGGACCGATGTGCTCAAGCAACTCGATACGCTGTCAAAGGACGAATTGTCAGCCGCCGAGCAGATCAACTTGGCCGTGTATCGACCACAGATCGAGAACTCCGCCGCCGATATCCGCTTTGCTGGCTACGAGATGCCGTTCAATTCCGACTCCTCATTCTGGTCGAACCTCGGCTTCATGACTCGCCGCCCTTTGCGCACGATTGAGGATGCCGAGGACTACATTGCACGGCTGAACGATGTTCCACGCTATTTCGATGAGCAAATCACCAATATGCGCGCGGGCCTCAAGCGCGGTTTCAGTGTGCCGCGCGCGGTACTGCCAGGGCGCGATGTTTCGATCGCCGCAGTCGCCGATCTGACCGAGCCTGCAGACAGCGAGTTCTTCAAGCCGCTCAAGGATCTGCCAGCGAGCATGCCCATCGAGCGCCAGGAGCAATTACGCGCCGATGGCCTCACCGCAATCCGTGAGCAAGTGATTCCGGCTTACGCGAAGTTGCTCGATTTCTTCCGCGCGGAATACATGGTGAAGGCGCGCAAGTCGCTGGCAGCCGAATCCATGCCAAACGGCAAGGCCTGGTATCGCCAGCAGATCCGCGAATACACAACCCTCGACCTCAGCGCCGAGGAGATCCACAAAATCGGTCTCGACGAAGTCACACGCATCCAGGCCGACATGCTGACGACCATGAACGAAGCTGGCTTCAAGGGCAGCTTCGCCGAGTTCCTCACCTTCCTGCGTAGCGATCCACAGTTCTACGCCAAGACCCCGGAAGAGTTGCTGATGCGTGCTGCCTGGATCGCCAAGCGCGTTGACGCCAAGCTATCGCGTTTCTTCAACCTGCTGCCGCGCGGACGCTTCGGTATCGAACCGGTTCCTGCCGATATCGCGCCGTTCTGGACGGCCGGCCGTGGCGGCGCCTCGACCTACTGGCTGAATACCTACGACCTGCCCTCACGACCGCTTTACAACTTGCCGGCGCTGACCTTGCACGAATCCGCGCCTGGCCATTCTTTCCAGTTGTCGCTGGCCGAAGAGCAGACCGCCCTGCCTCCATTCCGTCGCAACGGCTACATATCCGCCTATGGTGAAGGCTGGGGCCTGTATGCGGAAAAGCTCGGTGTCGACATGGGCATCTACACAACACCCTACGAGAACTTTGGCCGACTCACCTACGAGATGTGGCGCGCCTGCCGTCTGGTCATCGATACCGGCCTTCACCACAAGGGCTGGAGTCGCGACAAGGCACTGGCCTATCTGCGCGACCACACTGCACTCAGCGAGCACGAGGTGACGACCGAGGTGGATCGCTATATCTCCTGGCCCGGACAAGCCCTGAGCTACAAGCTTGGCGAGATCCGCATCGTTGCCCTGCGTGCCGAAGCCGAGAAGCAACTGGGAGCCCGCTTCGATATCCGCGCCTTCAACGACGCCGTGCTCGCTCAAGGCTCTGTGCCGCTGCCCGTGCTCGATGAGCAGATCCACCGCTTCATCGCCGAACGCAAGGCCATCGCCGCAGCGCAGGACGCCGCCGCTGCGCCGCAATAGTCGTCGTTGCGACGGCGCGCACACCGGTCGCGCGCATTGGCCCGCAAAACCTCGTCGCACAAACAACAACGCCCGCGTTCGCAAGGCGAGACGCGGGCGTTGTCCATTACGTAGTGAGGAAGACCAAACTCAACTGGACTCCTCAAGCATGAAGCAGGCGTGACGCAGCCTTTACCGCTAACCGCTGACTGCTCCGCCGCTCACAGCTTTTACTTGGCTTCCTTCTCCATCAGCTTCTCGACCATGCTGGCCGGCACTTCGGCGTAGCTGTCGAACTCCATCGTGAAGGTGCCGCGACCGCGCGTGGCGGAACGCAGGAAGTTGATGTAGCCGAACATTTCCGAGAGCGGAACAAAGCCTTGGACGAACGACTGCAGACCCTTTTGGCCCTGCTCGCTGATCGTGCCTCGACGACGGTTCATGTCGCCGATGATGTCGCCGAGGAACTCGGATTCGGTCACTACTTCAACGCCCATGATCGGCTCAAGCAACTTCGGTTTGCTGCCGCGATGCGCTTCGCGAAACGCACCCTTGCCGGCGATTTCGAAGGCCAGTGCCGAGGAGTCGACGTCATGGAACTTGCCGTCGAGCAGGCGTGCCTTGAAGTCGACGACTTCGTAACCGGCAACCTGACCCTTGCGGCTCTCGACGCGCAC
>JBDTCQ010000145.1:0-8325 GCA_039923515.1 Dokdonella sp. | reverse complement strand
GTTGGAGCCGCCAGTATCGACGCCGATCTTGCGCAGCACCGCGATCGAGGCGTCGCGCAGGCGCTGGTATTCCTTGTCCGTCAAGGTTTGCGCAGGCGCCACGGTGATCGAGTCACCGGTGTGCACGCCCATCGGATCGAAGTTCTCGATCGCGCACACGATGATGCAGTTGTCCGCGGTGTCGCGAACCACCTCCATCTCGAACTCCTTCCAGCCAAGCACCGATTCCTCGACCAGCACTTCGTTGGTCGGCGAAAGTTCAATGCCGCGCTTGACGATCTCCTCGAATTCCTCGCGGTTGTAGGCAATGCCGCCACCCGAGCCACCGAGGGTGAAACTCGGCCGGATGATCGTCGGATAGCCCACCTTGAGTTGTGCCTCGAGTGCATGCTCGAACGTGCGCACCACCTCGGCCTTCGGACAGGCGAGTCCGATCTCGCCCATGGCGACGCGGAACAGTTCGCGGTCCTCCGCCATGCGGATGGCTTCGCGCGATGCACCGATCAGCTCAACGCCATATTTCTCGAGCACACCGCGGTCGGCCAGATCGAGCGCGCAGTTGAGCGCAGTTTGGCCGCCCATCGTCGGCAGCAACGCGTCGGGCTTTTCCTTGGCGATGATCTTCTCGACCATGCGCGCATTGATCGGCTCGATATAGACCGCATCCGCCGTTTCCGGGTCGGTCATGATCGTCGCCGGGTTCGAGTTGATCAGGACCACCCGATAGCCCTCGGCTTTCAACGCCTTGCAGGCTTGGGCCCCGGAGTAATCGAACTCGCAAGCCTGGCCGATGACGATCGGCCCAGCCCCGATGACGAGGATGGTGCGGAGATCAGTTCTTTTTGGCACCAGGTTTGCCTTCGTGCGGAGAGGTTTCGTTGATGAACAACGGGTCAGCGGCAGCTACCACCAGCATGATCTTGCGGATCGTGCTGCGCGGCATGCCGAGCTCGATCGAGCCATTGTCGGGGCCGAGCTTCACGACGATGCTGACTTTCGTGTAGCGCAGCAAGGTGCCGCGCCGGGTCGTGTTGTTGACCGTGTCGATGACCAGTTCGCTGCCGATCTTGCTCTCCAGCGACGGATACTCGATTTCTCGCAAGTTGACCTGAGCCTGCTTGGCCTTGACTGCCTTTTCAGCCTTGACCGGCTTGGCCGCATGCACATGGGTAGCCAGCAGGATCGCGAGCAGTGCCAGCATCAGTCTGGGAATCAAAGTTGAACCATTCATGTGTTTACGCCGCGGTGGCCGCGTGCGCCTCCATCAGGTGAATGAAACGATCGAACAACGGAGCCACATCCATTGGCCCGGGACTGGCTTCCGGGTGGCCCTGGAAACCGAAAACCGGCGCATCGACAAATTCGATGCCCTGCAAAGAACCATCAAACAACGAACGGTGCGTGGGCTTGACCCGATCGGGCAAGCTCGCCTCGTCGACGGCAAAGCCGTGATTCTGACTTGAGATCATGACCCGCCCGCTGGCCAGATCGATAACCGGGTGATTGGCCCCGTGGTGGCCAAACTTCATCTTGAGCGTGCGTGCGCCGACGGCGAGGCCGAGCAATTGATGGCCAAGACAGATGCCAAAGGTAGGGATGCGCTTGTCGATGAACTCGCGGATCGCGGCAATCGCATAGTCGCAAGGCTCCGGATCACCTGGACCGTTGGAAAGAAACACACCGTTCGGTTGCATCGCAAGCACATCACTGGCCGATGTCTGCGCAGGAACCAGGGTGATCTCGCAACCACGATCAGCCAGCATGCGCAGAATGTTGTACTTGATGCCGAAATCGTAGGCGACCACTCGGAATCGCTTTTCGCTCGTGTTTTCCTGTTGCCGGTCGAGATCCCAGGTTCCGCCACTCCAGCGCGTGACGGATGGGATGCTGACAACCTTGGCCAGATCCATGCCAGCCAATCCGGGAAACGCTTTCGCCGCCGCCACGGCTGCTTCGTCGGAAATATTTTCGCCGGCCATGATGCAGGCACCCTGTGCACCACTCTGGCGCAGGATGCGGGTCAATCGGCGCGTATCTATGTCGGCAATTGCGACCACATCGTGGCGGCGGAGATAGACATCAAGCGATTCCTCGCTGCGCCAGCTGCTCGCCAGCAATGGCAGATCACGGATGACCAGACCCGCTGCCCGCACACCTGAAGATTCCACATCGACAGAATTGCAACCGGTGTTGCCGATATGCGGATAGGTCAGGGTGACAATCTGACGGGAGTAGGATGGATCGGTGAGGATCTCCTGATACCCGGTCATCGCCGTGTTGAACACGACTTCGCCGCTGGTACTGCCGTTAGCGCCGATTGAACGACCACGAAACAGGCTACCGTCGGCGAGGGCAAGAATGGCTGGTTGGAACATGCGTTCGCCTGGTTGGTGGCCCTGCATCGTTACATCCAATCGTTGGATGCGACGAAACCCGCAGACTGGCAATCAGCAGTCCGTGGCATGGGCGAAAGTGGAGTCGAGGCGAGGCGGAATGATAGGCATCAGCCGCTTGCCTGTCCACCTTTGCTGGTAACGTCGATCATAAAAGCTGGATAGAATCGGCGAAACAATCCTCCTGACGGATGATGAAACCCTTGAATCTCCTGCAAACCGAAGCGCTGGACAGCGCAGGTACACACATCCGACACAAGCCGTTCTCGTTCATGTTCGCCGAAGGCGTGCTGGCCGATTCGGCGCGCTCGGCATTGGCTGCCGATTTCCCGCGTTATCCCGGAGCCGGTTTTTTTCCGCATGAGACCACCGATTGCGGGCCGACGATCAACCGCTTGATTGAAGAGCTGACCACGCCGGCGTTTGCCGATGTGATTGGCACACGGCTCGGCATCGATTCGCTGGGCCGGTTTCCAACTCTGGTCACGATCTGCCGCGCGCTCAACAAGCGTCATGGCACGATCCATACCGACAGCCGCTCGAAGATCGTCACTGCTCTGGTTTATCTCAACGAGACCTGGCCGGACACCAGCAGCGGTTGCCTGCGCTTCCTCAACCGGGCGGACAGCATCGAAGACATGGTTTGCCCCGAATTGCGTCCGCTGTACGGCAATTTGGCGGCCTTCCGGCGCAGTAAAGTGTCATTCCACGGCCATCTGCCCTTTGAAGGCGAGCGCCACGTGATCCAGATTGCGTGGCTGACCAGCGAAGATGAGAAACTGCGCAAGACCAAGCGTGGAAAACTCTCCCGATTATTCAAAAAACTATTCGGTGCCGTCGATCGACGCATTGGTGCCGGACGCAAAGACAATGCATCGCATCTCGACTGACCGGCCCCCGACTCTCATGAAAAAGAACATTCTGACCTGTGCCGCACTGACTGCCGCCGTGCTTTGTACGACGGCTGAAGCACGCAAAGGCGAGCCCCCCTACAGCATTGGCGTATCGGCCAAAAGCGAATTGGCGATAACTGAAATCCGGCTGACCCCGATCGATGCCGCTGCCTTGCGCGCGGCGGATGATGCAAAACTGCAACAAGCTGATGTTGCGCATGCAAAGCGGCTGGCGATTGCCGAGGAGCGCCTGGTGACGCTGAAACCCTCATCGGACGGCCAATGGAAGATTTTGAGCGATGGCGACCTGCTCTGGCGCGCCAGGGTCGGAGTCCCTGGTGCAACGGATATGCATCTCGGCTTCGAAGCCGGAACCCTGCCGGACGGAGCGTCGCTCTGGGTCATTGGCACCGGAGATTATTACGAAGGCCCTTACACGAACACCGACACGATGCCGTTGTGGATTCCGATGGTTCCAGGCGACAGCGCGACCATCGAACTGCGCCTGCCAGCGGGTTCGCCAATCAGCGATGGATTGATTGAACTGACCAGTGTCGGCGCCGGTTACCGCAATCAGTTTGCTGCGCCGTCAAGGCTGGGCAATCCAGGCTCGTCGGGAGCCTGCAACGTCAATGTGGTCTGTCCCCTCGGCCAGCCTTACACCGATGAGGAACGCGCACTGGCCTATTACGAATTTCGCGCTGATGATGACGGTCACACCTATGTCTGCACGGCAACCCTGCTCAATGATGTTCCGGCCGATCGCAAGAACTACGTGCTGACCGCCGCCCACTGCATGTCGAGCCAGACCGAAGCATCCAGCATGCGCCTCTACTGGAACTACCAATCGACCGATTGCGCGATGACGACCGGCTGGTCCTTCGCACAGAATCAGACCGGCGCAAGCCTGCGCGCCACACGCGCCGACGCCGATTTCACCCTGGTCGAATTGAATCAGGCGCCAGATCCATCCTGGAACCTGTTCCATGCCGGTTGGGACGCCGACAATATCGCGCCCTCATCGAGCATCGGCTTGCATCACCCTCGCGGCGATGTGGCCAAGGTCGACAACAGCCCCAGCGCGCCACGCACCACCAACAACTGCATCGGCACGGGCGGAGTGAGCAGCAACACACACTGGATGACTGGCCCCTACGACCAGGGCACGACCGAAGGCGGCTCGTCGGGATCGGGCCTGTGGATTCCATCGAGCGACGCCAGCGGCAGGGGACGCCGTCTGATCGGTGTATTGTCCGGCGGCACCGCCGCCTGTTCCGGCAGCGTGCCGGACAATGGCTTCGACTGCTATGGCAAGTTTGCCGCAGCCTGGAGCGGCAGTTCGGCATCCAACCGCCTGCGCGACTGGCTCGACCCCGGCGCAACCGGGATCACGACCGTTGCCGGCGTCAATCATGTCGCGCCTGTGACACCCGCCGATCCCGCCATTGCCACTCGCGAAGCCAGCGAGCGCGATGCGAGATACCTGCGCGGTGCACGACGCGGCCCCAGCGGCCACCCTTCCCCGTTCAATCCGGCGCTGCGCGAAAACTGATCAGGTTCGGCCGAGACCGAGCATGTCGGCCATGCTGTAGCGCCCCGGTTTCTTTCGCGCCAGCCAGCACGCAGCCCTGAGTGCACCGAGCGCAAAAATGTCGCGATTGCCTGCGCGATGGATCAACTCGATGCGCTCGCTGGTTCCGAGCAGGCGAACCTCATGCTCGCCGACGACGTCGCCACCCCGACTGACCGCGTAGCCGATCGACCCTTCAACGCGCGCACCACCCCGATCCGCCACGGCATCGGCAAGATCAATGCCGCGCGCCTCGGCGGCACATTGCCCAAGCATCAGCGCGGTGCCGGAAGGTGCATCGCGCTTGTGCCGATGATGGGTCTCGACGATCTCCAGATCCCACTCCGGCAGCAGGCGCGCCGCCTGCTCGACAAGATGGGCGAGCACGGCAACGCCAACGCTGAAGTTGGCCGCCCACAGCACCGGAATATCCCGTGCGGCGTGCTGCAATGCCCGCATCTGCGATTCATCCAGAGCCGTGGAAGCACTGACGAAGGCGACCGACCGCTGCACGGCAAGCTGCAAGGCGGCACTGAAGCCGGGCGCACCCGCGACATCGATGAGTACATTGAAATCGGTCGTTGCAGGCACCACGGAGATATAGACGGGAGCAGATGCGATGCCGGTCGGCATCGCATCGAGCGCGCTTCCTGGCCGAACCAGCGCGGCAACCATGGCTGCGTCATCAGCTTCCGCAATGGCTTTGCAGAGCGCATGACCCATGCGGCCCGCCGCGCCGCTGACGATTATCCGTGTCGACTCGCTCATTGCCGGGATTCCGCCGTGCTGATGGGAGCGTCAGGGTAAACCGAAGCCGCCTTGGCGAACCAGCGGGTCAGGAGGTGACGCGATCCCAAAACTGCTTGACTCCATCGAGCCAACTGCGATTGCGCGGCGAATGGGTTTGTGCGTTTTCGCCATCGAAGGTCGTCTCGAGTTCTGCAATCAATTCGCGCTGACGCTCGGTCAGCTTGACTGGAGTTTCGAGGACAACGCGACACAGCAGATCGCCGGCACGCCCGCTGCGCACCGATTTCACGCCCTTGCCACGCAAGCGGAACAGCTTGCCGGTCTGCGTTTCGGCGGGAATCGAGACCGTGGCTTCGCCTCCCAGGGTCGGCACGACGAGATCGGCACCGAGTGCGGCTTGGCCAAAACGGATTGGCACTTCGCAATAAAGGTCGTCGCCATCGCGGGTGAATATCGCGTGTTCGCGAACGCGGACTTCAACGTACAGATCGCCTGGCACGGTGCCAGCAGGACCGGCCTCACCCTGCCCGCTCAGGCGGATGCGGTCGCCTGTGTCGACTCCAGCAGGGATCTTGACCTCAAGACTGCGTTCGTCACTGACCCGGCCTTCACCTGCACAACTGTGGCAGGGGTTGGCCACCGTCTTGCCCGTGCCGGCGCAATGCGGACAAGCCTGCTGTACGGAAAAAATACCGTTCTGCATGCGCACGCGACCATGGCCGCGACAGGTCGCGCAGGTGGAGGTCTTGCCATCCTCAGAGCCGCTGCCATCGCATTCGGTGCAGGCTACCAGGGTCGGCACGTCGATCTTCTTCTCGACACCGAATACGGCCTCTTCGAGATCGAGTTCCATCAGGTAGCGCAGATCCGATCCGCGTCGTGACCGACCACGCCCGGCGCCGCCCATGCCAAAGATGTCGCTGAAGATGTCGCCGAAGATGTCGCCAACATCACCATTGAAGCCACCGCCACGGCCACCCATACCATGCTCGAACGCGGCATGGCCGTGCTGGTCGTAGGCCGCACGCTTCTGACCGTCGCCTAGCACCTCGTAGGCTTCCTTGGCTTCCTTGAAGCGCTCCTGCGCGTGCGGGTCATCCGGGCAGCGATCCGGATGGCATTTCATCGCAGAACGACGAAAAGCCTTCTTGAGTTCATCCTCCGAAGCATTCTTCTGAACGCCGAGGATTTCGTAATAGCAACGTTTTGTGGTCATGGCGGAAACGGCAGCCGGAATCGATGTGGCGGAACAACGTGAAGGGCGGAACAGCAGTCGGCAGTCAAGCGCCGCTCACCATTCCGCCCTGCCACACGGTCTTACTTGTCGCCATCCTTCACTTCAGTGAATTCGGCATCGACCACATCTTCAGGCTGGCTCGGGCCAGGCTGTGCATGACCGTCGGCACCGGGCTGCGAACCGGCTGACGCGGCCGCGTGCAGCGACTGGGCAACTTCCTCGACGCGGGCAATCTTGGCCTCGATCTGGGCCTTGTCATCACCCTTCATGGCCTTGTCGAGATCCGCCAGGGCTTCCTCGATACCGCCCATCTGCTCCGGCGGCACCTTGCCACCGTGCTCCTTGAGCGCCGCGCGAGTCGCATGGATGAGTTGGTCGGCCTTGTTGCGCGTGGTGACCAGTTCCTGGAAACGCTTGTCCTCCTCGCGGTTGACCTCGGCATCGTTGACCATGCGCTGGATCTCTTCATCCGACAGGCCCGAACCGGCCTTGATCTCGATGCGCTGCTCCTTGCCGGTCTTCTTGTCCTTGGCCGATACATGCAGGATGCCGTTGGCGTCGATATCAAAGTTGACCTCGACCTGCGGCATGCCGCGCGGGGCCGCTTCGATGCCGGCCAGATCAAACTTGGCCAGCGACTTGTTGAAGCGGGCCTGGTCGCGCTCGCCCTGCAACACGTGCACGGTGACCGCGTTCTGGTTGTCCTCGGCAGTCGAGAACACCTGACCTGCCTTGGTCGGGATGGTCGTGTTCTTTTCAATCAGCTTGGTGAACACGCCACCGAGCGTCTCGATGCCGAGTGACAGCGGGGTCACATCGAGCAGGAGCACATCCTTGACCGTGCCAGCCAGCACGCCACCCTGGACCGCAGCGCCAATCGCCACTGCCTCATCCGGGTTGACGTCCTTGCGCGGCTCCTTGCCGAAGAAATCCTTGACCGCATCCTGCACCTTGGGCATGCGCGTCTGGCCGCCGACGAGGATGACTTCAGAGATGTCGGAGACCTTGATGCCGGCATCGGATATCGCCGTGCGGCACGGTTCGATCGTGCGCTTGATCAGATCGTCGACCAGCGACTCGAGCTTCGAGCGGGTCAGGCGCATTTCCAGATGCACGCCTTCGTTGTTGACCTGGGTGATGAATGGCTCGTTGATATCGGTCTGCTGACGCGAACTCAGTTCGATCTTGGCGCGCTCGGCAGCCGAGCGCACGCGCTGCAACTGGATCGGGTTCTTGCGCAGATCCACACCATGCTGCTTCTCGAATTCGTCAATGATGTAATCGATGATGCGCTTGTCGAAATCCTCACCGCCGAGGAAAGTATCGCCATTCGTTGCGAGCACTTCGAATTGCTTCTCGCCATCTACCTCGGCAATCTCGATGATCGAGACGTCGAAGGTGCCGCCGCCGAGATCGTAAACCGCGATCTTGCGATCACCGCCCTTCTTGTCGAGGCCATAGGCCAAAGCGGCCGCGGTCGGC
>JBDTCQ010000144.1:0-9089 GCA_039923515.1 Dokdonella sp. | reverse complement strand
CGATCACATCGGATTTGAGGGTGACGCGAGATTCGAGTGCAATGCTGCTACCGGGCTCGAACGGCGCGCCGTTCTTGGATTCTGGATAGGTGCAATCGCTGCCGGATGCGACATAGCAAATCGGAATCAAAGCGCGCCCCGGGACGCCATGACCGGCAACGCGTTCAGGTTTGAAGGTCCAAGTCCGGACTGCCTTGATCGCCTGCTTGACCAAGGGCCCCTCAATCACCGGAGACCGATCAGCAACAAAGACTTCTCCAGGCTTGCCGTTTTCGTCAAAAGTTAACTCCAGGATCACCATGGGATTGATTTTGTCCCTCCTCGCCCTTTCTGCCTGCGCCTGTGAAAAGCTCGGCATCCTACCGAATTTTGCCACCCCGCTACCTGTCTGGACGCTTTCGACCTTGACCGAATAACTTTCGCCACCCGGCATCGGCCACAACGAAATCGAAACAATCAAATTGGTTTCGGTTGCCGCTGGCGTGCCGTTGATGGAACCGGGCTCGAATTTCCAGCCGCGCACTGCCGTTTCCAACACTTTGCGAAGCACCTCTTTGATTCGCCCAGGCTTCGCTTCGAGCGCTGTGATCGCGCCATTGGCATCAAGGCTCATGGTCCATTCCGCCTCGACCTTGACGACACCGTTGGGCGGTACCGCGAAAGCGGCGCTTCCCATCGCAAAACAAACGACCCACAAAACGAGCTTGAGCATGTGCGTGTTCCTGATGCTGCTTCTGGCGAGCGATGTAGCCGGTATCGGCTTTCGATTTTCTAAAGCGTTCTGCCGATCACATCGGATTTGAGGGTGACGCGAGATTCGAGGGCGATGCTGCTGCCAGTTTCGAAGGGGCCGCCACCCAGATCTGAAGGGAGCTTGCATTCTTCCTGGTCAGGCTTGCGCTTATTAGCGATGAAACAGATTGGAACCAGCGCACGCGACGCAACGCCTTTCCCTGCAATGCGTTCCGGTGCGCATGTCCAGGTTTTCACGGGGCCGGGCGATGCGTCTATCAGCGCCCTATCCATGAACGGGGAAAGATCGGACACGCTCAACTCCTCGGCCTTGCCGCTTGCATCGTAGGCAACCTCAAGCAAGACGACAGATTTGATGCCCTTCGCTCTTGCGAGAACAACTACTCGTTTCGGAAATCCTATTTTCCTGCCCATTCTCCCGAAACTCCCACTCGTCTGCGCCATGTCGACCCTTTACCGAGTAGTTCTCACCATCCGCAGTCGCCCACAACGACACCGAAACGGAACGATTGGTATCGATCTCGGCTGGCTTGCCATTCATCGAACCCACCGATGACGTTTCCGAGCCGACATAGACGTGAATGGAACAGTGCGCAAACTGCCACAAAGAAACCCAAGCGTCTAGCCACTCCGAGCGTCAACGTAAAAGCCCACAGCATTGCGCCATGGGCTTTCTTGACTCGAATCAGCAACACTCTTTGCGCTTTTCCGGGTGCAATGCTGAGTCAGCTGACTCCTATTGCGCGTCCTTCGACGTCCAGCGCTTGAGCCATTCGTTGACCGTATTGTGCCACTGCACGCTGTTATGTGGCTTGAGCACCCAGTGGTTCTCATCCTTGAATACGAGCAGCTCGCTAGGGATACCACGGCGCTGTGCGGCATTGAACGCGGCCAGCCCCTGCGAGGTGGGGATGCGGAAATCCTTGTCACCCTGCACGATCAGCATCGGCACCTTCCAATCCTTGACGTGGTTTAGCGGGTTGAACTTCTCGTAAGCTTCCGGCTTGTCATACACGGTGCCACCGTTCTCCCACTCGCTGAACCAGAGCTCTTCGGTTTCGTACCCCATTGCACGCGTATCGAAGACACCATCGTGGCTGACCAGGCATTTCCATGGCTCGTTCCAGTTGCCGGCGATCCAGTTGATCATGTAGCCGCCATACGAGGCGCCAAGCGCACACGCGCGACTGGAATCAAGGAATGGATATTTCTTCAATGCAGCCGCCCAGCCGAGCTTGAGATCCTCCAGCGGCTTGCCGCCCCAGTCCTGTGAGATCGAATCGGTGAACGCTTGGCCGTAGCCAGTCGATCCGTGGAAATTGATCGTGACCACGGCAAAGCCCTGCCCCGCATACGTCTGTGGATTCCAGCGGTAATGGAAATCGTTGGTCATCGCACCTTGCGGGCCTCCATGGATGATGAAGGCGACCGGATACTTGCGATTTGCCTTGAAGCCAACCGGCTTGACCACGTAGCCCTGCACAGTCGCGCCTTCAGCACCCTTGAAAGTGAAAAACTCGAAATCACCCATGCTCAGATTCTTCAAGCGCGCCGCATTGAAGCGGGTGATCTGCTTGAGGTTGCGACCGCGCAGATCGGACGTGTAGAGATCAGTGGGATGCTTGAGATCATTGCGCGCGATCAACAGGGCCTTGGCACCGACATCAAATCCGGCGATCTGGCCATCACCCACGAGCTTGCTGACTTTGCCGGTGGCAACATCGATAGCAAAAAGAGGATGTTGGCCGTTGTCATCGGTGCTTGTGTAGAGCGTTTTGCCATCAGCGGATTCCTTCAACGCTCCGGCCGAACGATCCCAGCTCGCTGCAACCTCACGCCGTTCGCCGCTGGCCAGGTCGAGCGCCATGATCGCGAAACGATCGCCCTCGAAACCGGGCCGCTTCATGGCCACGTAGTACAAGGTCTTGCCATCGTGCGAAGGCAGCGGGTTGGCATCCCAGGCGAGGTTTTCGGCGGTATGGTTGATCGGCTTGGCCGAGCCATCGGCAGGCACTGAGTAAATGTCAAAATTGGTCGACCACTGCTCGCCGGCCTTGAGGTTGCGCACGTCGAAATACACGGTCGCGCCATCCGGCGAGAAAGCGTACTCGGCGTCATCGCCAAACGGCTTGGATGGCACATCGCCATCGATGCTGCCAGTCAGCAGTTTCGGCTCACCCAGCTTGCCATCGGCATCAAAGCGGGCAATCAGCAACTGCGAACGGCGACCGTCTGACCATTGGTCCCAATGGCGCACGAAGCCCTCACTGAAGAGCATGCCGCTGGCCTTGTCGTCGACAGACTTGCCGAGACGCTTCTTGGTGCAGGCAATCGGTGCGGCATCCATTGCGCAA
The DNA here is from genome assembly GCA_039923515.1 of Dokdonella sp. GTDB lineage: Bacteria > Pseudomonadota > Gammaproteobacteria > Xanthomonadales > Rhodanobacteraceae > Dokdonella. The sequence goes on along the minus strand of JBDTCQ010000144.1, from coordinate 5,982 downwards.
TCGAAGAACAAATCAACCGAGAACGCGACCGACTGGTTATCCGGCGATAATTTGTAGCTGCCGATATCGAGCGCCAGCGTTCCGACCGCTTCGGCATCGCCACCACCGGCGGCGACACGCCAAAGCTGATTCACATCATCCTTGTTGGCGAGAAAATACAGGCTCTTGCCATCCGCCGACCAGCGCGGCGTGTTTGCATTGAGTGCCGCATCGGTCACGCGAGTCGGCTTGCCACCGGCCATAGGCACGGTCCAGATGCTCGACTTGCCCTTGTTGGCGGCGTAGTCGGTCTCACGCAACTGGAACGCAGCAGTGCGTCCATCCGGTGACAACTGCGCATCACCGACCCGGTCCATCATGACCAGGTCCTTGACATCGAAAGGCTGTGGCGCGGCAACAGCCGGCACAGCGAAAACCAGCGACAACACAACAAGCAACGATTTCATCAGCATCAATCCCCGGGAATGAACGTCTGATGGTAAGGCGGCAGGCGTTCAGGTGAAAGCGGCAGGCGTCGCAATTGCCAGCGATTCCTCTTTCGCAGAACGCGCGGAGCGAACGCCCGCTCCCGCACGCGCGAGTGAATTGACGCCCGAACGCGGTCGACAGGCGTTTTGCGCCCCACGATTTCCGCTTCTGCACGCGTGTGCGCGCACTCGCCGCCCGGCGCATTCCTGACGAAACCATGAATCCGAAAACCTGAGAATGGGCCGCGATTCATCGAGACCTGTGCATTGTGTTTCACACGTGATCGCTGCATCCCGCAGCGCAAACTCAGGAGACAAGCAATGTCACACGATTCCCGATTCATGTCGGCCACTACCTTGCTCGGCGATGCCGTGAAGAACCCGCAGGGAGAATCACTCGGCGATCTCAAGGAGATCATGTTCGATACGACAACAGGCAAGATCAGCTATGGCGTGTTGTCTTTTGGCGGCATCCTCGGCCTGGGTGACAAGTTCTTCGCCGTGCCGTGGAGTGCCCTCAGTATCGATTACGTCAACAAGCATCTGGTTTTGAATGCGAGCAAGGAGCGCCTGAAGGATGCGCCAGGATTCGACAAGGACAACTGGCCCAATTTCGGTGATCACGCATTCAGCGAACAGGTCAGCTCCTACTACGCGGGCTGAGCCCTGCATAAGCCGATTGCAATGGCGGGCAATGGAATAGGCCGGTACTTGCCGGCCCTTTCCAATCACTGATCGACTTCCGCCGCAAAATCGACGACTACGCATATCCTGAGTGGATGCCTGCCGCTTAGCATCGGGGGTTCGCGCATGTGCACATATGTTTGGCACAGGTCGAAGGTCATGCATGCCGGGGTCGAACCGCCTGTTACCATCGAATGGTTGTATTAACGAGGAGTCCACCCGATGAGAAGCTTGCTCGCGAGCGCCATTGCGCTTTCCCTTCCCTTGATGGCCTACGCGGCCGATGCGCCCCAGTTCGATGCCAAGCGCCTGTCCGAGGAGGTCAAGACCCTGTCCTCCGATGCGTTTGAAGGTCGCGGTCCGGCCACGGCTGGCGAAGAAAAAACGATTGATTACGTTGTCAGTCAGATGAAGGCCGTTGGCCTGCAGCCCGGTGGCGACCTCAAGGATGGCAAGCGCCAGTGGACCCAGGCTGTGCCGCTGTTGCGCGCCGAGATCGAGGGAAAGCCAAAGCTGTCGCTGACGGTCGGCGGAAAATCCGAAACGCTGACCCAAGGCGAACAAGTGGCCATCCGCGCGGCAATGGATGGCTCGAAGTCGGTTGACGTCAAGAATGCGCCGCTGGTCTTCGTCGGCTATGGCGTCAACGCGCCTGAGCGAAAATGGAACGATTTCGATGGGGTCGATCTCAAGGGCAAGATCGCGATCGCCCTGATCAATGATCCCGATTTCGAAACCGGCTCGGGTGATTTCGGCGGCAAGGCGATGACCTATTACGGGCGCTGGACCTACAAGTTCGAGGAAGCTGCGCGCCAGGGCGCGATCGGCCTGCTTGTCGTGCACGAATCTGCACCGGCCTCGTATGGCTGGCCAACCGTGAAGAACTCGAACACCAACACGATGTTCGATGTCGTCCGCGACCATCCGGGAAGCGTACATCCGCAGATCGAAGGCTGGATCCAGCGCGATGCGACGGTTGATCTGTTCAAGCAGGCCGGTCTCGATTTCGATGCCCTGAAGAAGCAGGCGCAGTCGCGCGGCTTCAAGGCAGTGACGCTCAAGGATGCGACGTTCTCGGCCAACTATGCGGTCGATGCCAAGGTCATCACCTCGCACAACATCGTCGCTCGCATCGAGGGCAGCAAGCGCCCCGGTGAAACCGTCATCTACAGCGCGCACTGGGATCATCTCGGTATCGGCCAACCCAACGCCAAGGGCGACAAGATCTATAACGGCGCGGTCGACAATGCGACCGGCACCGCCGCCCTGATCGAGTTGGGTCGGGCATTCGCCAAGGCTCCAAAGCCTGAGCGTTCAATTGTTTTCCTAAACGTGACGGCCGAAGAGAAAGGCCTGCTGGGTTCCGAGTATTACTCCTCGAAGCCGCTGTATCCGCTGGCGACCACGGTGGCCGTGATCAACATGGATGCACTCGATCCGTTTGGCGTATCGCGCAACTTCACGACCTCGGGCAGCGCGAAATCAGAACTTCTCGATGCCTTGATTGCCGATGGCAAGGCGGCCGGCATGGCCTATATCAGCGACCCGCATCCGGAGGCCGGATATTTCTTCCGCTCCGATCATTTCCCGTTCGCCAAGCGCGGCGTACCTGCGCTCTCATGGGGCTCGGGCAATGATTGGGTCGACGGCGGCGTCGAAGCCGGCGAAGCCGCAAGCAAGGACTACACGTCCAAGCGCTACCACCAGCCGGCCGATGAATGGGATGCAAGCTGGACATTTGCCGGTATGGTTCACGACCTGCCGATCCTCTACAAACTCGGCAATGATCTGGCCAATTCTGATCGCTGGCCGCAATGGGGCGCCGATTCCGAGTTCCGCGCCGCGCGCGAGGCCACAGCCGCACAACGCAAGTAATCGAGTGCTCCCCACTTCAGCCGCGACACCTGCTGTCGCGGCTGAAGTCGTTTAGGGGGATGGCATGTGTGCAGAATGCTGATTGGTGTGGGTGCGCTGCCTGCGGCCTTGATTATCTGTGTCGCTGTCCCGAACTCCGACTGATCGATTGCAGACAAGGATTTCTCGTGCCCGAACTTCCCCGATCCACCGCCTCCATCGTCAACATCACGACCGCGAACTTCGAATCCGAGCTGCTGCAGCCTTCGTTGACGCAGCCGGTTCTGGTTATCTTCTGGACCCCGCGTAGCGAAGCGAGCATCAGTCTGGGCAGCCTGCTCGAAATGATCGCCGGTGATTATCAGGGAACCCTGAAACTGGTCAGGATCGATGTTGATACGCAGGCCCCGGTTGCCGAGATGTTCGGCGTACGCAGCATTCCAACCGTGATCCTCATGCGCGAAGGTCAGCCGGCCGACGGTTTTGCCGGCAACTTGCCCGAAGCCGAGATCCGCGAAATGTTGGGCCGCCATGTTGCGGCCCCGGCAGCTATGGAAGAAGACATCGGTGGCGATACCGAGGAACCGGCCGAGACTCCCGAACAGACCATCACACGCTTGCAACAGGAGATTGCGGCTGCGCCGGATCGCGCCGAGCTCAAACTCGATCTTGCGGTTGCCTTCATGCAGAGCGGCAACGCCGCGGCCGCCGCGAGCGAAATCGCTGCCTTGCCGGCCAATCTCGAAACCGACGATCGCGCAAAGCGTGTACGTGGTCAGCTTGAATTCGCCGCGGTCCTCAAGGACGCGCCGGCGATTGCCGAACTTCAGGCACGCCTCGTCAAGAATGAGGACGATCACGCTGCCCGCGACCTCCTAGGCGTGCGCCTGCTCATCGATGGCCAGACCGAAGCGGCGCTTGATCAGTTCCTGCATATCCTCAAAGCGGATCGCCTTTGGAACGAGGGCCAGGCCAGGAAGCGTCTGATCGCGGCCTTCCTCGTCATCGACGATGCCGATCTGGTCGCAACCGGTCGGCGTCGCATGTCATCGCTGTTGTTCTGACTAGGACATTCCATGCGCTCGGCACGTCGACTGCGCCGGCTGATGAATATCTGGCCACCCTTCCTGTTCAGCGGGATCCGTGTGCTCGACATCGGCGAGGATTGGCGCTCAACTCGGATTGTCCTGCGTCGACGCTGGTACAACACGAACTACGTAGGCACGCACTTCGGTGGCAGCCTGTTCGCGATGACCGATCCATACTGGATGATCATGATCATGGAATGCCTGGGGCCTGATTACATCGTCTGGGACAAGGCGGCCGAGATTGAATTCGTCGCTCCTGGGCGCGAAGACGTGTTTGCCGAGTTCCACCTCGATGATGCCCTGCTCGAGGAGATCCGCTTGGCCACCGCGACCGGCGAGAAATATCTGCGCTGGCTCCCGATTGAGGTGAAGACCGCATCGGGCGAATTGATCGCCGGCGTGAAGAAACAGGTCTACGTGCGGCGCAAGCCTGAGAAATCATGACAACCGGCGTTATTCCAAAGCACACTTTGGCTTGAAATCGATCCGGCCTTGTGGCCGAAGCCCTGATCCGGATCAAGGAAAACATGCCGGCCTTGCCGGACGATCATCAAAGAACATCGCCACCCATCATTCGATCTGCCATGCCCAAATCAACCACTCTCGACGAAGCGCAGATCGCGCAATTGATCGACCGCTTCTATGACAAGGTCAGCGCCGATCCGCTGCTCGGCGCGGTCTTCAATCCCGTCGTCCACGACTGGCCCGAGCACAAGCGACTGCTGACCTCGTTCTGGTGTTCCGTGGTCCTGCGCGCAGGCACCTACCGAGGCAACCCGCTGGCGATGCACCGGCCACACTCCATCGACAGCAATCACTTTGCGCGCTGGCTTCAATTGTGGGGAGAGACAAACCACGAGGTGCTCGATGCCGAGGCCGCCGCTGTCATGATCGAATACGCGGGCCGGATCGGCCAAGGCCTGCAGCTCGGGCTTGGCATTCTTCCTCATCTGGCAAGCTCGAAACCGTTCGCGATTGCTGTCGTTGCCGCAGACCAGCGAGCGAAACCCGCAGGCTCTGCGTGAGAGCACCGCGGGCTGTGCTTCAACTCGACTGGCGTATCAGATAATCGATCTGATCAACGCGCCGGGACGACATAGCCATTGTCGATGTAGACCCGATCGCCCCGGCGCAGACGGTAGTCGTCGGCCTGGTCGTACGAATAGGTGCGGCCGTTCCGATCCATGCGCACGACAATCCGGTAATAAGTTTGCGAGCGACGGCGATCTTTTTCGACATCGTGGCCGACTGCGCCACCCGCCAAGGCACCGACGATCGTGGCTGCCTTGCGCCCATCGCCCTTGCCAACCTGATTGCCCAGCGCGCCGCCAACAATGGCACCAAGAACGGTACCGCCGCCGAGATGGTTGCTGCGCTGCCCGATCGACTCAATGCGGATGACGCGCCCGCAATCCTCACAGCCTCTCTCGTAATAATTGCCCCGCGCCTGCACGTTTTGCACCGGCGCACAACTTGCGATCAACAGCATGGCTGTCGCTGAAAACAGCATTCGTTTAAACATGATCCATACTCCTCAAAATGGTCGATCGCTGGCGGAAGCCGGTCGCGATCGCTCACCACAGGGTGTCAAGCCGAACATGAACTTGGCCGTAACCCGCACGAACCAGACATTTGCCGGCGGACTTGCAGCCCACTCAAACCTGCAGATGCCGCGCTTGCCTGGAAGGCGTCGACGTGGATCGGCGAGGACGTGGCACGTCCCGAACCGTTTCGGTGGTCTCGAAGCGCAATTGGCTGCGCCCGCCGGTAGCGCGATAGTCGGCAATCAGCGCCGCACTGATATCCGCCTCGGCTACACGGCTGGATTCGCCCAGATACTCATGCAGCAAATGCACGAGCCGTTCCTGGGCCAGCGCATGGGTTTGTCC
>JBDTCQ010000143.1:0-11492 GCA_039923515.1 Dokdonella sp. | reverse complement strand
TACGGCATCGACACCGGTGAAGGCCGGCAGCAGCATCGAATAGGCGAACGGCAGTTCATGCGACTGGATGACGACACCCTTTCCATCCACTTCGTCGACATTGACCTTGCCGCTTTCGACAGAAGTGACACGCGCATTCGTGACCCATTTGATATGGCGCTGGCGCAATTCCGATTCGAGCAGGCTTTTTGAATCGCCGACGCCGCCAAGACCCATGTGGCCGATATAGGGTTCGGCCGTCACATAGGTCATCGGTACACGATCACGCAGCTTGCGCTTGCGCAAGTCCGCATCGAGAATCATGGCGAACTCGTAGGCTGGGCCAAAGCAGCTCGCGCCCTGCACTGCGCCGACCACGACCGGGCCGGGATTCTTGAGGAATTCTTCGTAAGCAGCCCAAGCCTTCTCCGAGTGACCACCGGTGCAGACGGATTGCGAATAACCGGTTTCGGGGCCGCTTCCAGGGACTTCGTCGAAGGCCAGGCGCGGACCCGTGGTGATGACCAGATAGTCGTAATCGAGCACGCGGCCATCAGCCAGGCGGACTTGATTTTCCTTTGGCAGAACCTTCTCGGCGCCGCAATGGATGAAGTCGATCGCGTGCTTCGCGAGTGCCGGAGCGGCATCAATGCGAATGTCGGCCGGCTTGCGCCAGCCCACCGCGACCCAGGGATTGGATGGCGTGAAGTTGAACTGCGGACTGTCGCCGACGACGGTGATCGCATGTTCTTTGCCGACTGCCGCACGAATCTCATAGGCGGCCGCCATGCCACCGAGGCCTGCACCCAGAACAAGGATCTTCGCCATGATCGTGACTCCGCAGTTGGTTGGATCTCGAGGTTGCACCCGGGGTCGACATGGGCGCTGTGACTTGTGTCAACACGATTCTAATTAAGTACTTGCTAATATACAAGCCCCTTAATTAGAATAGATTCGGAGCGGGCTGACGAACTTGCCCATGACGTAGTCCGGAGCACCGATGTCGATGATTGATCCCCTTGCCCTGGGTGCCATGCAGGAGCGAGCCGACGAAGCCGCACGATTGCTCAAGACCTTGGCCAATGCGCAGCGTCTACGCGTGCTCTGCTTGCTCGTCGGCCGCGAAATGACGGTCGGCCAGATCAACGACGAATTGCCGGACCTCAGCCAATCGGCGCTGTCGCAGCATCTGGCCAAGCTGCGCGACGAAGGCATGGTCAGCACCCGCCGCGAGTCGCAGACGATCTGGTACACCCTCGTCGAAGGCCCGGCCCAAGGCGTTATCGCAACTCTGTATGGAATCTACTGCGGGCCCGTATCCCCGTAGCAGCTTCACCCCGCGGCTCCGGCCGAATTTGTGTTGACAGCGACATCCAAGGATTTTCGCGGGCGGGCAAAACGTCGCACTGATTGCATTTAGACATAGCTGGGACGCGGAATTCCGCATGTCGTCTGATCCGGATCAAGCTGCAGATGCGAATCGTTCGCGATAATATTGTTGGGCGGTAGTTCGGTCAGACGACGCATCCGCGACCTTTCAAGCTCAGCGGAGCGCATCGATGAATGCAGAAACTCTCTCTCCCCGATTTCCGAACGCACGCACGATCCAGGCGGAGAACATCAATCTCGGTTTTATCCTTGAATCCTCGGCGCACGAGGATTCGCCCTCGCGTTTTGCCGATCTGCCCGCCCTGCTCGCGAGCGCGCCGCATCGGATGATGTTCTTTGCCGGCGCCTCGGCGATCATCGTTTCGATGTTGTGGTGGGCCTGCGTGCTGGCCAGTGGGTACTTCGGCTTTGCCTTTCCTGGCGCGCCGGTGCCGCCGGGCTGGGCACACGCGGTGTTCACCCAGTTCGGCATGTTGCCGTTCTTCATTTTCGGTTTCCTGCTGACTGTGTTTCCGCGCTGGATGGCGCAGTCGGCCTTGAGCCGGCGCCACTATGTGCCGGTTTTCATCGGCGTGTTTGGCGGCTACCTGCTATCCCACATCGGTCTGCTCGACATGAAGCCGCTTCTGCTGGTGGGCTTGATGATGATGCTGGCCGGCTGGGCCTATGCCTTGACCGTGCTCGGTCGCATCCTTGTTCGCAATGGCGCTAAGGATCGCACCGCCTTGTCCTGCTTCATTGCGCTCGTGCTCGGCTTCTGCGGATTGGCGGCGTTTACCGCTTTCAGCTTCGGCGAATCGGCTGAGCTCGCTCACGTGGCCATCAAGATCGGCACCTTTGGCTTGCTCTTGCCGATCTATTTCTCGGTCATCCACCGCATGCTGCCGTTCTTCAGCGCGAGCGCGATCGGCCCAAGTTACAAGATGATCAAGCCAGCCTGGAGCCTGCCGGTGTTCTGGCTGCTCGTCCTCACCCATCTCGGCCTTGAGCTGACTTACCGGCCGCAATGGTTGTGGCTGGCCGATGCGCCGCTGGCGGTGTTCTTCCTGATCCATTGGCTGCGCTGGCAGCCCTGGAAATGCATGCGCCCCGGCTTGCTGGCGGTTCTTCATATCGCGGCAGCGTGGTTGCCGATAGCGCTCGGCCTCTATGCGCTGCAGAGTCTGTTGCTGTTCGCCGACTCCAGCCTCTCGATTGGCCGCGCTCCTGTGCATGCGCTGACCGTCGGGTTCTTTGGCTCGATGCTGGTCGCGATGGTCACGCGGGTCACCCAGGGTCATTCCGGACGACCGCTGGAAATGGGCCGTATCCCGTGGCTCACCTTCCTCTTGTTGCAGGGTGTGGTGTTGATCCGCCTGTTTGCCGAACTGGCCGAGAACATGGCGCTATGGCTGGTGATTGCGGCCTTCGCCTGGCTGGTTGCGTTCCTGCCCTGGGTGGTTCGCTCGATCTGGATTTTCATGACGCCGCGTATCGACGGCAAGCCCGGCTGATCGGGTTGTTGAATCGCGTTCGTCCGAGCTATCGTGGCTTCGCCCGGAGGACCACGCTCCGCGCAGGTACCCATTTCCAGATTCAGGTCGCCGTCCGTGAACGAGGTTGCTGGGCATCTTCCGCTGGTCTGGCGGGAACTCCCTGAAGGACGCCAACAGCGGCTCACCTGAACTCCTCTTCCTGCCCGTCAACCCACGATTTCCAATGATCGAGTTTTATCCGCAAATCCGCTTTCTCCACATTCTCTGTGTGGTGCTTTCCGGCAGCCTGTTCAGCGTGCGCGGCGTGTTGATGCTGGCGCGATCGCGCTATACCAACCACATCGTCTTGCGCCGCCTCTCGCAAGTGATCGATACCACCCTGCTGGTTGCCGCGCTGTGCTTGATCAGCATGCTGCACCAGTATCCGTTCGTACAGGCTTGGCTGACGGTCAAGGTGGTGATGCTGGTGGTCTATATCGTGCTTGGCATCTTCGCCTTGCACGCCGGGCGGACCCGGGGCGTGCGCATCATCTGCCTGATCGCCGCCTTGCTCGTTTACGCCTTCATCATCAGCGTCGCGCTCGCCCACAATCCGCTGGGCCTCTTCGCCCGCTGGCTGGGCTGACAAACGATCGGATCTGGCTCAGTTAGCTCACGGGCGCAACCCGCTCGACAAAACTGTAGGAGCAGGCTTCAGCCGCGATGCTCTTGGCCGTTCTGGCGATTTTGCAAAACAGCATCGGGCCTGAAGGCTCCTCCTACGGTAGAGCCAATAGTCGACGCGGGCTTCGATGACGCTTCCCTCATCACTACTTCGTTGTGCGGCGGAATCACAACAGGTGATTCCGCCGCTCGAGCAACATCGATCAATACTTGTATTCGATGCTCGCCCACAGCTTGCGCACATCGGCGCCAAATCCATCGCTGCGATAGTCGGCCACTTTGAGCAAGCCGTTGAAGTGGGCGTTGAACGGATAGCCGATCGAGGCATCGAGCTCGCGGCCATAATCCTGGTTGCCGTGATCGGCACGGAAGTCGTGATAGGTGGTCGCCCAGGCGGCCTTGCCAACCTTGCCGCCGACGCCGACATAGCGATCATCGAGACCGTTGACCGGCGTGCTGAGGAAACGGTCGGCCCATCCATTGAAGGCATGCAGGGTGGCGAACGGGGTGCTGAAGCCATAGCGACCATTGCCGCCAAGGACCTCCCAGCCGGCCTTGATGGTAATGCCGCCAACTTCGAGGCTGGGCTCGACGAAATAATACTGGGCGCTTTGCGACAACGGGTTGTTGGCATAGTCAGACTGATCAGCCCATTCCGCAGTCCAGGCGAATTTCGTCGCACCCCAGGTTTGCTTGCCAGTCCAGCGGGCGCCAAGGGTGCGCGTCGACTGGAGGGCGATATCGTTGTTTTCGACCATATAAGCGTAGGCGGTCAGTACGCCGAGCGGCAGCACTTGACTGATATTGATCAGATGTCCGTCGAGCGACCATTCGCGCAGCAGCGGATTGGGATTTTCGTGACCAAATACACGCAGGGCGCGATCCAGATAGGTGTAGCGCAGGGTCGGACCACCGTCACCAAACGCATAGGCGCTGGAGAACGCATCAAAGGTCTGCTCGTTCTGACGCCAGCCGACATTGCCGAAGAAGCGCTGGTTGTCGAGCATGACGCGCTGGCGGCCGAGCGTGGCGTTGAACGCATCGTTGTTGTAGCCGATCCAGGCCTGGTTGATCTCGTCGCCCTCGGGATCGGCTACGACCGGATACCGGGTCTTGCCATTCGATGTGCTGTTGTAGTTTTCACCAAACAGCGCTTGGACATGTTCGCCATCGGCAAACAGTTGCCAGCCTGGTGCGAACACCCAGCGGTAGCCCAGGCGCAGGCGTAATGTATTTGCGCTGGCATCGCGCGCAAAGGCGGCATCGTCGACGCCCTCATGCCGAAAACGTGCCTCAAGGACAGGCCCTGACGCGGGAGCATCAGCGGCGTTGGCCAACGGAATGCCGCCAAGCAAGGTGAAGGCAACAGCGGCACAAAGTGCCCGTGGCCACGGACGAATCGGGTCGGTAATCATGGTGCTTCTTCTCAAGTTTGCGGCGTTGCGCCGGGATGGACGAACGGTGCCCGGAACGCCCGGCAAAGCACTTGATCGCCATCAAGCAAAGCCGGACAAGACCCGAATCCGCGACCCCTTGCCACAGCGATCGGCAACCAGATCGTCGGCGGACTTCCGTGAGTTGCCGGGGCTGGCTATACTTGCCCGTCAATTTTGGCGCGCCGGCAGCCGTTCCGGACGCCCGCAAGAGGTGGCTTCGTGACCAATCCCGTACCCAAGACCGATGCGGTCTTTCTCAAGCATTTCGTCCAGTTGATCACCTTCCTGGTTTGCCTTTGCATAGGACTGATCTTGCTGGGCGCTTATATCTACAGCCGCCATCCGGCCCCGGAAAATCCGGCCAAGGCCCGATCAACCGATCAACGCCTGCTGCCAGTCGGTGCGGTTTACGCTGGCGATACCGGTCGTGCCGCGATCGCTGCCGCCGAAGAAGCAGCCAAGGCCGCCGCAACCGCAGAGGTCGCGTACGGCGGCACCACCGACGGCAAGACCATCTTCGGCAACCTCTGCCATGCCTGTCATGAAACCGGCGCAGGCGGCGCACCGGTGCTGACCGACAAGCCCCATTGGGCCTCACGTCTGGCCCAGGGCGAAGAGACCCTGGTCAAGCATGCAATCGAGGGCTACACCGGCACGGCCGGCATGATGCCGGCCAAGGGCGGCAACCCGGCGCTCAGTGACGAACAGGTCAAGGCCACCGTCGACTGGATGATCACCCAGGTCAAATGATGCGCTGACGTCAGCATCTCAAAAAAGGCCGCCAATAGGCGGCTTTTTTGTTTGTTTGAATTGACCGATTTCGGGTGCAGACTGGATACCGGCATCGGCGGAGACGATCGAATTCATGCACGCAGACCGCTGGGAGCGTCTTGAGCAGTTGTTCGCGGAATCACTGGCCCTGCCGGCTTCCGCGCGTGTCGCATTTCTTGAGCGCCGATGCCCTGATGACGCCGGTTTGCGCAAGGAGATTGAAGCGCTGCTGCACGCGCATGACACACCGGGCGTACTTGACGTTGATCCTGACCAAGCCGCGCGCGGTTCGCTCCCCGCTTCGCTGGCGACTGGCGCACGCCTCGGCGCGTGGCAGATTGATGGCCTGATCGGTCGTGGCGGCATGGGCGAGGTCTACCTGGCCACGCGAGCAGATCAAGGCTTCACCCAACGTGGCGCTCTGAAGCTGCTGCGCCATGAAGCGGCCGGCCAACTCGGACGGTTTCATGCCGAACGCCAGATCCTGGCTCGTCTCGAACACCCGGGTATCGCGCGCCTGCTGGATGGAGGCATGACTGCCGATGGCCGCCCGTTCACGGTCATGGAATACGTGGAAGGGCGTTCTCTGACCAACTATTGCGAGGAAACCAGAGCGAGCTTCGGCGAGCGCTTGAGTCTATTCCTGCAGGTTTGCGAGGCGGTCGCTTTCGCTCACCGGAACCTCGTCATCCATCGCGATCTCAAGCCCGACAACATACTGGTCGACGCGAGTGGCAAGGTGAAGCTACTGGATTTCGGCATTGCCAAACTGATCGATGTTTCGGCAGGTGCTGTCGCCGATCACACTGTCGCACCCTACACGCCCGATTACGCCGCACCCGAGCAACTGAGCGGGCAGGCGGTCACCACCGGCACCGATATCTACGCTCTCGGCGTGGTCCTGTTTGAGCTGCTGACCGGTGAGCGGCCGTTGCGAACGCGCGGGTTGCCGTCAACGCTGGCGCTTCGCCTCGCCCTCGATCGTGACGCGCCGACAGCGAGCCGGATCGCCGAAAAAAATCCGCAAGCACCCTTACCCGCGAGACAGCTGCGCGGCGACATCGACGCGATCATCGCCAAGTGTCTGCGCAAGGAAACCAGCCATCGCTATGAAACGGTCAACGGACTCAAGCTCGACGTTGAGCGTCACCTGCACAACGAACCCGTACTTGCCCGTGAAGGTGCCCGACTTTACGTGCTTGGACGATTGGTACGCCGCTATCGCTGGGCGATGGCGGGCACGTGTGCGTTGATCATCGCGTTGGCCATCGGCCTGGCGGGAACCATCTGGCAGGCGCGCCGGGCCGAAACACAGGCGACCCGCGCAACGGCCGTGCTCGGCTTCGTCGAAAACCTGTTCGAAGGCAACGATCCGGCGCGAAGCAAGGGTAAAACGGTGAGCGCACGTGAATTGCTCGATCGCGGCGCCGCTCGCGTCGACAGCGAATTTGCCCAGCAAACCGAATTGCGCGCCCAGCTCAAACACACGATCGGCAAGTTGTATCTGAAACTCGGTGTTCTCGATCAGGCGAAAAACGAACTGACCTCATCGATTGCGTTGACGCCAGTGACCGGATCGGGCGTTGCCGAACAGCGATTTGAACGCTTGCTGGATCTTGCTCGCGTCGACCTCGCTGTGAGCGAGACCGATGCGGCGCTCGCGCTGCTCGATCAGGCAAGCGGGTTGCATCTACCGGCTTCGTTCCGCGCTCGCGCCGAGATCGCCGTGGACAGCTTGCGCGCCCGGTTGCTGCGTCAGCGCGGGGATGACAAGAATGCGCTGGCGGTGGCGGAAAAAGCCTTTCTCGAAGTGCAAAAGATGCTGGGCGCCGATCATCCGGATGTACTTGATGCAACCGACACTTACGTGGCGCTGCTCGATGCCGACGGACGCGATCGCGAAGCCTTGCCCCTCGCGGAACGCGTTGCGCAGCTGCGCGAGGCGAGCCTCGGACGCGACGATCCACGGACTTTGCGTTCTCTCTCCGTGTTTGCCGAGGTTCTGCAGAATGTCGATCAGCACTCGCGCGCTGCCGAGCTGGCCAATGAAGTGCTGGAGCGTCGCGTCAGGATTCTCGGTGAAGCGCATCCGGATACGGCTGATAGCCTCTACCAGGTCAGCAGAATGCTTTACTCGGAAGGCCGCTATCGCGAATCGGACGAGCCACTGGTCAAGGCCATTGCACTGCTGCGCGCCATTGAGCCCACGGATCGCAATTTGCTGGCCGACGCCGTTCACCAGCACGCCACCAACGACTACCAGGTCGGAAATCTTGATGCCGCAGAAAAGGGTTACCGGGAAAGCATCCTGTTGCGAAGCGCGCTGTATGGACCGGATCATCGGTCTGTGCTGGAAGCCCAGTTGGCACTGGCGCTGATTTTGCGTAGCGCGGGTCGATTGTCGGAAGCCATCACCCTGAACCGTCACATCGTAGAGGTGCGCGCCCGGTCGGGTGATGATACGCCGGAGCGCATCAATGCATTGCGCGCCCTTGGCAGTTCGCTCAGCGCGAACGGTGAACATGCAGAGGCCATTGAACACTTGATAGCGGCAGAGGAGATGGCTTTGCGCGTGTACGGCGAGAAACATGACAAGCCGCAACAGACTCGCGTATTGCTGGGCCAGGCTTACATGGCCGCCGGACAATTGCAGAAAGCCGCAGAGGTAACCCTCGTCGCCCTCGCTGCGCTGCAGTCCCTGCATCCGGAAGGACATCCCGATATCGCGCGCACCCACGGAAGTCTGGCACGCATTGAGTTAAAGCTCGGGCACGCCGAGCGCGCAGTCGAGCTCAGCCAGGCACAATACGATTTCGTGAAAGCCATGATTCCCGATGCGGATAATCCGCGAGTTGCCGAGACACAAGCCTTGTTGGGCGAGTGTCTGCTGGCTGCAGGTCGGCGCGATTACGGACGGCAGGCGTTGCAGCATGCTATCGCTGTTCTGAATCAGAAACAGCCCGAGAATCCGCAGCTTGCCGCATGGCAAAAGCTGCTGACGAATTCGCTCTAGCTCCGATTCCGTTCGATTCTCGACGGAAGCCCGCAGCGAGGGAATTCGTTCGCGAAGTCCTGGGCAAGCTCAGGGCTTGGAAAGTAAAGCGGAGTTACGTCGCCTCGGCCAACTCACGGTGCAGCCATGCTCGCGCAAGCGTCCAGTCGCGTCGCACCGTGCGTTCGGAAATTCCAAGTGCCAGCGCAGTTTCAGCATCGTCATAGCCCGCGAAGTAACGACATTCGACGACTTGGGCAAGGCGTAGCGAGCTTGCGGCGAGTCGCTCCAGAGCCTCGTTCAGCGCCACCATCGCTGAATCGTCGTTGGCGGCGACATCGAACGCCGCCGTGATCGATACATGCGGCGCACCTTCACCGCGCTTGCTGGCGAGCCGCGCAATGGCATGGTTGACCAAGGCATGACGCATGGCCAGAGCTGCCGCTCTGAGGAAATGTTCGTCGGTATTCCAGCCTTCGGATCCACGCAGCTTGAGATAGGCCTCATTGACCAGGGCGGTCGTCTGCAAGGTCGCGCCGGCACCGACGCGGCTGCGTTCACGATGGGCAAGCCGCTTCAAGTCATCGTAAAACAACGGCAGCAACTGGTCGGCGAGCGCGCACACTTCCGGCGCGAGCGAGTCAGCCCAGCCCGGTACAAGTATCTGCTGCAGTTCGCCAGAGCTGGTGTCCATGGGCGGATCATACTGGCGGTTTGGCCGGAATTGACGTTGTTTACTGTTACCCGGTTCAAGGACCTTTTGCAGGATCGCCTGAACCCTATCCCACGGGGACCGGGACTGGGGCAGGAACGCAAGATTTGCCGACCGACAAGTCGCGCTGAGCGCCTTTGGTTGTCCGATCCGTGCACCGTTTCGCGTATTTCAGGTATTGGCAATCTCGGCGTTCCCGAAAAAGGGCCGCTCTACCGCAGCAATTTTCTTCAGGAGTGGACGCGAATGATCATGATTTCCTCACAGCGGGAACGCCAGGAATGGTTTTGCAGGCTGATCGGGCCGGTGCGCATCGCGTGGCTGGTCGTCGTCTGCCTGTGGAGCGTCGGCGCATCTGCCGCCTATGTCTCCGAGACGCGCAACATCGTTTCGAGCGGGATTTCACGCAGCTTTGTGCTCGCACACCCAACCACGGTACCGACTGGAACCGCACTGCCGCTGGTGTTCTCGCTGCATGGTGACGGCGGCAACGGCGGGTCAATGCGCAGCGGACTGCCCCTCGAAGGACAAGCGGCGACTGGCGCGGTTTTCATCTACCCGAATGCACCCGGTGGTTCGTTCGAATACTGGACATACGATGGGCGCTCGCGTGAAGCAATCTTCGTCACCGATGTGATTGCCGCGATGCAAACAGAGTTCGGCGTCGATACGGCGCGCGTATTTATTGTCGGCATGAGCGGTGGCGCGACGATGGCCAATGCGCTTGGCTGCCGACTGGGCCCGACCATCGTGCGCGGGCTCGGCATCCACTCGGGATCGCTGTATCCAGTTCAGAATGGAATGGGTGTGCCTGACTTCACCTATACCGGCAACGGTGGCGTTTCCTGCCCGCTGCCGGCGGCCGCGTTCATCTGGGGTGAAAACGACAATACGGCCGGTGTCTCTTTTGCTACCGGCCAGAGTGTGCGCAACAACTACGCGGCAACGCAGAGCTGCAGCGCGACGACGACGCCAAGTCTGGTTTCACCCTGTGTGTCGTACAACGGCTGCACACGTGAGCTCGACTGGTGCGCGATCCCCGGCATGGGCCATTCCATCTGGCCGCAGGCGGCGACGGCTTTCTGGCAGTTCATCGACGCATCAGCGCCGAGCGGACTGCCGGATCCGATCTTTGCCAACGGCTTCGATCCAGCCGCGTCCTCGCAGATCCGGGGAACCAACGTCGCGGGCATGGAGATGACGTATCAGAACTGCGACCAAGCCAACGGGCCGATCGAGGGAACCAATTATCCGCACCACGATGAACGCCTGATTGACTACTTCGCTTCCAAGCGCATGACCACGCTGCGCTTCCTGTTCTCGTGGGAGTGCATGCAGCAGACGCTCAACGGACCGATCCCGGCGGCACAAAGCGGACGCTACAAAACGTATTTCGACAACTACAAGCGCATCGTCGACTACGCGACCAACGTCAAGGGACTGCGCGTGATCGTCGAGCCCTGGGATTCCAACAGCGCCGGTGGTGCCGGCGGCGCACGGTATCGCGGCAATGTGGTTGGATCTGCAGCCGTGCCGAACGCCGCATTCGCAAATTTCTGGTCGCGCATGGCGACGATCTTTGGAAGTAACGCCCGAGTGGAATACGGCTTGATCAACGAACCAAACGACATGTCAACGATGGCCTGGTTCAGCGCCGCGCAATCAGCGGTCACCGCGATTCGCGCAAGCGGTTCGACGCAGCGAATCTACGTGCCCGGCAATGGCTATACCGCCGCAAGCAGCTGGAAGTCGACGTTTTACGACACTGCCGCGACAAAGCGATCAAATGCCTATGGATGGCTCAATGCGAACGGTGTCGGCCAGCCGCTCAACGATCCACTTGGCAACATGGTTGCTGAAGTGCATACCTATCTGGATGCGGACGAAGGTGGCGGCTCGACGCAGATCACCTCGATCACCGCAGCGCGAGATCATCTCTCGGTCGTGGTCAACGAAGCCGCCGCCCACGGCTACACGGTCTATCTCGGCGAGATCGGCATGTATGCCGGGGCGACCAACGCACCGCAGGCTTGGGCGGATTTCATTGCCTATCTCGACGCCAATGCGGGTGCCGG
>JBDTCQ010000142.1:0-9464 GCA_039923515.1 Dokdonella sp. | reverse complement strand
AAGACGACGCCATCGCCGCCGCGCATCGAGATGCCATCGGCCTGGTAATCCACACCATCGAAATACAGGGTGTTTTCGTAGACTTCCCAGCTGCGTGATCCGTGGTAGACGCTGCCGCTCTTGCCATGCGCATCGACCATCGCTGTATTGCGGGTTGTATCGGTCGTGATGAATTCGTTGTACCGCACGACGTACCGCGAGTTGGTATTGGATGCAACGGAATGGCGGTTCTGCCGGAAGTAGTTGTTCTCGATGAACACGGCCTCCGGGCCACCAAGGGTATATGTGGGCCGGGCTCCCGCGCTATTGGTGCCATACACCACGACACCATAGCCTTCACCATCCGTGGGATGGCCGGGATCGTAATTGTTGGTGAAGTCGCTTGCGTAAATCACTCCCCTGGAATCCGTTCCATTGGTTTCCACGCCGGACTTCACGAATTTCGTGAAGCTGGTGTCGTGGATCTTGAAATCCCGGCAACTGCCAGTGAGCGCCAATCCCGCGTCCAGGATATTGGTCACGCCCCTGCCCTCAAAGGCGATATCCGAGACCTCCACGCCTCCAGTCGCGGCGCCGCATTTGAATGTCAATGCGTAGGATCTGTCTGCGGCGCTGGTGCGCTTGATCAGGGTTCCACCCGCGCCTTTGCCGGCACCACGCAGGTACACGCGTTGATTCTTCATTTGCAGCGTCACATTTTGTGATCCCCAATCACAGGTTCCGCTTGGAAGAACAACCGTTCCGCCCGCAGTGACAACGCCATCAAGGGCAGTTTGCACATCTACGGCCGAACAAGTTCCAGCCATTACCACGTTCGCACGCGGACTTTCGACAGCCACTACGGAGCCCGATATCAGCATGCCGGCGCAGACAGCCAGCAAGCTGATTGCTGCCAGGACTCGAGCATTTGAGCTCGGTACCCTTCCTGGAAAATACATGCTATTCTCCCAATATGTATTAATGAATCAGACTCAAGACTCTCTGCCGAGAGTAATCGTGAGCAATGAGCAATCGATACAAATTTTGGCAATATCCGGCCGTCGGCGTGCCCCATTCGCCCGCCATGGGGAAATGGACGGCACGCAGAACCCGGCACGCAGAAAATGCCCGTTCCGCCGCTTGACCGCCCGCGTAAACAGTCACACCAGTCCCAACTGGTTTTTTTGCAAACATGGCGAGCGTAGCAAGATACCCGGAGCTTTTCACTCAGCAACCGGCGTTGGCATCACAAGGAGAATTCTCCCGAATCCCGGGCGAATTGGCGTGGCCTACCAGTAGAGCTGCAAGCGGGTCTCGAAAATGCTTGGATCATCGCTGAGATCGCCGCCGAGCCCCGAGTTGAACCTGGAACTCTTGACGGCGACGTAGTTGGCCATGAACTTGAAGTTCGAACGCCAGTAATAATTCACCCCGACGGTGATGTTGTGCTCTTCACCCCCCTTGATTGCACCATGATTGAGGTTGGCATCGTCATAGCGAATGCCGACTTGCCACATTCCAGCCGCCGGATCATTGGGCAAGGGGTTGGTCGGCGTCCCACCCTTGTAGCCCCAGGTTTCACCTGTGATGTTCCAGACTCCAGAGACATACCAACTGTCACCCCTGAAATCCGAACCGGCGGTATTTTTGGTGCGCATGGTCGTGGCGCGCATGTACTCGCTCTGCACCTTGAACGGCCCACCCACCCAGACACCTTCCAGGCCATAGGTACGGTTGCGGTCGGCGTTGAGAATGTTTCCGGTGTCGATGAGTCGTGCGGTCGCAAGATCAGCATCCGGGCGGATGCGCCAGCGCTGGGTATCATTGCTGGTGTCGTAGTCAACCGCCGAAAAGCCGAAATGCAGCAGGCTTCCGTCACCGACGATCGGGGCGTAGTAGAAGCGTCCGCCATACCCTTGTCCCTTGCCAAGATTGCGGGTCAGTTCGCGACCGAACACGTTGGCCGTGAAGCCCCAGTTCGTGCCGCCGTCACCGTAGGCAATACCCACGCGACGGGCCACAGCGAACGTGTTGGTGACCATGGCCTTGGAAATAAAATCGTTGTTCTTGGTGCTGCTGAGTTCCTCGAGACTGTTGACCTGCTTGAACTGACCGATCTGCACGTAGTTCGAGCCGAGCTTCCACTTCAGATTGACGTCGAGATACTTGTTGGCCTTGGCATCGTAACCCAGCACCCAGTCGAACATCGTGCCCTTGCCCTTGAGCACGAGCTCGGCGCGGCGCAGCTCGAATTCGCTGTCCTTGCCGTTGGTGCCAGCCGTACCGTTGAGGTCGACGACGTCGTTTTTGTACCAGTTGCCATCTGCCTGCACGAGGCCCTCGAAGCTGACCTCATAGCCACCGATGACGTCCAGGGCTATATCAGCGTGGGCCGGTGCGGCCAGTGTGGAAACAATCGCAATAGCAAGCAGGCGGTGTGCAACACGTTTCATGAGCGCTTCTCTTGAGGGAAAGGACAGGCTGGAAGCTTCCGGGGCAGGCCTCCATGGCTGCGCAGGTTATTGACGTTCTATTACGGGAACATTGCATTCCAGAAACAGGATGCTTCAGTTGCACGAACATGCTTGCAGGTCGCGGAATTGGGCAGGAAGGGTAGCCCGTTCCGGTCATGCGCCAGATTCCGACTTGGCAATGGCAGCGCATTTGACCGGGCGCAATCAAGGATTCGTACCGGGTCAGGGCCAATCGGCTATCCTTCCCGGATGCCCGAGACCACTTCCGTCACGCGGATCGCCGAGCGATTCCGCGGTTTTCTCCCTGTCGTCGTCGATGTCGAAACCGGCGGTTTTGATTGCGAACGTGATGCCCTGCTCGAAATTGCCGTGGTCGTGATTGGCATGGATGCACAGGGATTCGTGTTTCCGCAACCGGCCATTTCCACCCATGTCGAACCATTTCCGGGGGCCAATCTCGATCCACGTGCGCTGGAGATCACCGGCATCGACCCGGACCATCCATTCCGCAATGCGCTGGAAGAGCGCGCTGCGCTCGATCATGTGTTCGCGCCGATCCGCACGGCATTGCGTGCGGCAGATTGCCAGCGCGCGATCCTGGTCGGCCACAACGCGGGCTTCGATCTGAGCTTCCTCAACGCCGCCGTACGCCGGACGGGACACAAGAGAAACCCATTCCATCCGTTCAGCAATTTCGATACGGTGACCCTGGCCGGACTCGCCTATGGCCAGACCGTACTCGCCCGCGCCGTTGCCGCATCCGGTGTCGCCTGGGATGCAAACGAGGCCCACTCGGCGGTGTATGACACCGAGCGCACGGCCGAGTTGTTCTGCAGGATCGTCAATCGCTGGAAGCACATGTCGGATTTCGCCGGGGCCAACGCCGAACCCGAGATCGAACAGCTGTTTTCTGCAGCGGATTGAATCCGAAGCGCTGCGGCCGCATTCTTCCAGCCATGCCGATCTATCAATACATGCCAGATGATCTCGCCTGCGGGCATTGCCGCGATGGCATCGAGCGGCTGCAACGACTTGCCGATCCCGCATTGACGGTCTGCGCCGACTGCGGTGCGCCGATCCATCGCGTCATCAGCGCCCCGCAAGTCATCTCGGGACAAGCCCATCGCACCAGCGAAAACCACGCGGGCAAGCACGGATTTACCCAGTACAGGCGTGCCGGCAAGGGCGTCTATGAGAAAACCGTCGGCAAGGGTCCGGCGTATATCAGCGGCGATTGATTCCCGCAGATCGGCGGGTTTGGTGCGGGATCAAGATCATCCGCCGATCAACGCCTGTTTTGGTTGTTGCTGATTCATTCTCCATCAAGAGCATCGCGGCTGAAGCCGCTCTCCCCCCACAGCGCGAAGCTACTCTCTCGATTCCCGAATCCCGCCCGCTGTAACCCAACTGAAACAAAAGCCACATCGTCCTGCAACCTTGAGCGGCTACAAAGTGCGTCTCTGCACACCCTCAAGGAGTTGCCCGCGTGAGTATTTCGATCAAGTTGAGCACGGCGATCATCGCGATCGCATCATCGATAGGCATGAGCACGGTACTCGCATCCGATGTGACTGGCGCAGGCTCGTCGTTTGTATTTCCCCTGATGTCGAAATGGTCGGCTGACTACAACACCGCCACCAGCAACAAGATCAACTACCAGTCGATCGGTTCCAGCGGTGGCATTGCGCAGATCAAGGCCTCGACCGTCGATTTCGGCGCCTCCGACAAGCCGCTCGATCCAAAGGAAGTGGCCGAAGCGGGCCTGGTCCAGTTTCCGGTCGTGATTGGCGGTGTCGTTCCGGTTGTCCACGTCGCCGGCATCGAGCCGGGCAAGCTCAAGCTGACCGGCACTCTGCTCGCCGACATCTTCCTCGGCAAGGTCACGCAGTGGAACGACCCAGCGATCCAGTCGATCAACGAAGGCCTGTCCCTGCCCAATGGCAAAATCACCATCGTGCATCGTTCGGATGGCTCGGGCACCACCTTCAACTTCGTCAACTATCTTTCGAAAGTGAGCCCGGAGTGGCAAACAAAGGTCGGTGAAGGCACTTCGGTGCAGTGGCCGACCGGTCTCGGCGGCAAGGGCAATGAAGGCGTTGCCACGTATGTGAAGCAGATCAAGAACTCGATCGGCTATGTCGAGTTGTCGTATGCCTTGCAGAACAAGATGTCATTCACGCAGATGCAGAATGCCGCCGGCAAGTACGTCACTCCGAGTGCGGAATCGTTTGCCGCCGCCGCGGCCAGCGCCGATTGGACTCATGCCACCGATTTCAGCCTGGTCATCACCAATGCACCGGGTGACGCATCCTGGCCGATCAGCGCAACCGTGTTCGTGTTGATGCACGCGCAACCGAAGGATGCCGAGCGCGCCAAGGCGGCCCGTGAATTCTTCAGCTGGGGCTACGAGCACGGCAAGACGCAAGCCGCTTCGCTCGATTACGTGCCGCTGCCGGAAAGCCTGGTCACCCAGATCAAGGCGTACTGGGCAGATCGCATCAAGTAGGCCTTGTCGACGCAGCCTTCGATCCGGCCATGCCGGATCGAAGGAACGGCTGAATCCTCCGCAATGATGCCTCCTCCATGACAACCCTCGCAGCACGCGCAGCCATACTCCGCCCCTCATCCCGCCGCGACGAGCTGCAGGACAAGGGCTTCAGCACCCTGCTCGCCTTCAGCGCATTTTTCGTCCTGATCGCCCTTGCCGGAGCTGCTCTTTCGATGCTCTGGGGAGGTCGCGAAGTACTCGCACAGGAAGGCTGGCGCTTTTTCTTTTCGACCGAATGGAATCCAGTAGAGAACCGCTACGGCGCGCTGATTCCGATATTCGGAACCCTGGTCACCGCTGCGATCGCCATGTTGATCGGGGTGCCTGTGAGTTTTGGGATCGCCTTGTATCTGACTGAAGTTGCCCCCGCCTGGCTGCGCGGCCCGGTGGGTTCGGCGATCGAACTGCTGGCCGGCATCCCCTCGATCATCTACGGCATGTGGGGCCTGTTCGTGCTCGTGCCGGTGATGACCGAATACGTCACGCCCTGGCTCAACGATCATCTGGGCAGCCTGCCCCTTGTCGGTCCGATGTTTCAGGGGCCACCGATCGGAATCGGCATGCTCACGGCGGGTTTCGTGCTGGCGATCATGGTGATTCCTTTTGTCTCATCGGTCATGCGTGATGTGTTCGTCACGGTGCCAACACCGCTCAAAGAATCGGCGTACGCGCTCGGCGCGACAAAGTGGGAAGTGATGTGGGACGTGGTCCTGCCCTACACCAAGTCGGCGGTGATCGGCGGAGTGTTCCTTGGTCTCGGCCGCGCCTTGGGCGAAACCATGGCGGTGGCCTATGTGGTCGGCAACAGCGTGCGCTTTTCGTTTTCCCTGCTGGATCCCGGCACCACGATCGCTGCGCTGATTGCCAATGATTTCGCCGAGGCCACCGACACCTATCGATCCGCTTTGCTCCTGCTCGGCTTTGTCCTTTTCATCGTCACCTTCTTCGTGCTCGCGATTGCGCGCCTGATGCTGATGCAGTTGCAACGACGTGAGGGTTCGAAATGAGCACGATTGCCACCTTGACGGCGAGTTCGCAAGTTGCCGAGCGCCTCTACCGCAAACGCACGATCATCAACCGGATCGCCATTGTGCTGTCGTGCGCAGCAGCGACCTTTGGCTTGTTCTTTCTCGCCTGGATCCTGTGGACAACGATCAGCAAGGGCATCGGCGGCATCAATATCGCCCTGTTCACGCAAAACACGCCGCCACCGCAGCAAGCCGGCGGCCTCGCCAACGCGTTCTACGGCAGCATGATGATGTGCGGTCTCGCCATCCTGATCGGCACACCACTCGGCATCGCCGCCGGAACCTGGCTGGCCGAGTATGCCGGCGCACGCAAGATCGGCCTGGTCATCCGCTTCGTCAATGACATCCTGCTTTCAGCGCCGTCGATCGTGCTTGGCTTGTTTGTCTACACCCTCGTCGTCGCGCAGATGGGCGGCGGCTTCTCGGCCATCGCCGGAGCGATTGCGCTGGCCTTCATCGTGCTGCCGGTGATTGTGCGCACCACCGACGAGATGCTGCGCCTGGTGCCTTCACAAATGCGTGAAGCGGCGCTGTCACTCGGTGTTCCGCAATGGAAGGTGATTGTGCAGGTGCTCTATCGCGGCGCCGCGCCCGGCATCGTCACCGGCATCATCCTTGCGCTGGCCCGCATCAGTGGCGAGACCGCACCGTTGTTGTTCACTTCATTCGGCAACCAGTACTGGAGCACCGACCTGACCCAGCCAATGGCCAGCGTCCCGGTCGTGATGAACCAGTTCACCGCCAGCCCGTATGAGAACTGGCAAACCCTGGCCTGGGCCGGCGCGCTGGTGCTGAGTCTGCTCGCACGAGCCATTCTTTCGAGGAACCAATCCCGCCATGAATGACCTGAGCTTTGCCTTGTCCGCACCCATCGTGGGCGCTGCCCGCCGCGAAACCCACCCCGGCCTGGCACCGAAGATGCGCGCGAGAAATCTCAACTTCTTTTACGACCGCTTCCATGCCATCAAGGACGTCAACATTGAGATTGCCGAACGTCGGGTGACCGCCCTGATCGGCCCTTCCGGTTGTGGCAAGTCGACCCTGTTGCGCATCTTCAACCGCATCTACTCAATCTATCCAAAGCAGATCGCTGAAGGCGAGGTTCTCCTGGATGGCGAGAACGTTCTCGATTCGAAATACCCGCTCAACCGTCTGCGCAGCAAGGTGGGCATGGTTTTTCAGAAGCCGGTGCCATTCCCGATGTCGATCTACGAAAACATCGCCTACGCAATCCGTCATTACGAAAAGCTGAGGAAGCCGGACATGGATGCGCGGGTCGAGGAAGCCTTGCGCCAGGGCGCGCTGTGGGATGAGGTCAAGGACAAGCTCAAGCAAAGCGCACTGGGCTTATCTGGCGGCCAGCAGCAGCGTCTGTGCATCGCCCGCGCGGTTGCCCTGAAGCCGCAGGTGCTTTTGCTCGACGAGCCGACCTCGGCGCTGGATCCGATCGCGACGGCCAAGATCGAGCAGCTCATCGCCGAACTCGCCGAGCGTTTCACGATCGCCATCGTCACCCACAACATGCAGCAGGCCGCGCGCTGCTCGGATTTCACCGCCTTCATGTATCTGGGCGAGCTGATTGAATTCGGCGAGACGGAAAAACTCTTCACCCAACCGGCGAAGCAGCAGACCGAGGATTACATAACCGGCCGCTTCGGCTGAGGATCAGATGATGTCCAACAGCAACGAACATATCGTGAAAAGTTACGGAGACGAACTGGATCGCCTGACCGGTGAAATCCAGCGCATGGGTGACCTTGCCCTGAACGAACTGGAGGCTGCGATTGCCGCCGTGGTCGAACGCGACAGCGATGCCGCCGAACGCATCGTCGCCAGCGACAAGGCCATCGATGATCTCGAGAACGAAGTCAGCCAGGATGTGATCCGGCTGCTCGCCCTGCGTCAGCCGATTGCCCGGGACTTGCGCGAAGTGCTCGCCGCCCTCCGCATCTCATCGGACATCGAGCGTATCGGTGACTACGCCGCCAACGTGGCCAAGCGCGCGATCGCGCTCAACCGGGTTGATCTGGTCCGCCCCGTCTTCAGCCTGCCACGACTCGGCAAACTTGCCGGCGAGATCATCAGCGAGGTGCTGATCGCCTACCGCGACCGCGATGCCGATCGCGCCCTGCTTGCCTGGGCGCGTGACGAAGAGCTCGACAGTCTCTACACCGGCATGTTCCGTGAACTGCTGACCTACATGATGGAAGATCCGCGCAACATCACCGCCTGCACGCACTTGCTGTTCATGGCCAAGAACATCGAGCGCATTGGCGACCACGCCACCAATATCGCCGAGAACATTTACTTTATCGTGCATGGCACCCAGATTGCCCAGGAACGGCGCAAGGGCGACAAGACCTCCTCGGTGATCGCGAAGGTCGGCAACCCG
Source organism: Dokdonella sp. (assembly GCA_039923515.1). Lineage (GTDB taxonomy): Bacteria > Pseudomonadota > Gammaproteobacteria > Xanthomonadales > Rhodanobacteraceae > Dokdonella. The sequence goes on along the minus strand of JBDTCQ010000142.1, from coordinate 1,043 downwards.
CAAGCGTAGCGAGGTCCGCGGCGTTACCCGCGAACGACGCCCGCTCACCCGCGGTCGGATCCGTGCGCGCCTGATGCGTGGATGGAACCGCAAGGCTTGACGCCATCCACGTCCCGGTCAAGTCTGTGTACCGGGGGCACCCACATCGGGTGCGCGGAGCCGAAACGTGATCGCTGGCTGGATCCTGATACTGGTTTCGCTGGCCTATGTGGCCATGCTGTTTGGCATTGCCTATTTCGGCGATTCACGCCCGCTCTACCCGTCGCGGCCGGCCCTGCGTCCGATTGTCTACAGCCTGGCTCTGGCTGTGTATTGCTCGTCATGGACTTTTTACGGTGCAGTCGGCAGCGCCGCCCAATCGAGTCTTTCGTTCCTGCCAATTTATCTGGGTCCGATCCTGCTCTACCTGTTCGGCAGCGGCCTGATCGAACGCCTGACCCGCGTCGCCAAGACCAACAACATCACCTCCATCGCCGATTTCGTCAGCTCGCGATTCGGCAAATCCAATGCGCTCGGTGCCTTGGTCACCCTGATCGCGGTAACAGCGGCCATTCCCTACATCGCCCTGCAATTCAAGGCCGTGGCGATGAGTATCGGCGTCCTCAGCGGACACCCGCAATCGACGGGACCAGTCCCCCTGCTGAACGATTCGGCCTTCTACATTGCCATGCAGTTGGCCCTGTTCTCGATCCTGTTCGGCACGCGCCGTATCGATGCCACCGAGCACCATCACGGCATGATGCTGGCCATCGCCGCCGAATCGGCGATCAAGTTGATTGCCTTTGTCGCGATCGGCGTCTACGCCCTGAACATTTCATCCGTCGCCGATATCACACCGGTCAGCGTCCTCGCAAAAGTCACCCGTGACGGCCTGCCGTCGGGTTTCGTTGCGCAGACCCTGCTCGCCTTCACGGCCATGTTCTGCCTGCCCCGACAGTTCCAGGTGGGTGTCGTCGAATGTGAGAATCCTGCCGACGTGCGCAAAAGCCGCCGCCTGTTTCCACTCTATCTGCTGGTTATCTGCCTGCTCGTGCTGCCGATCG
>JBDTCQ010000141.1:0-5483 GCA_039923515.1 Dokdonella sp. | reverse complement strand
GAGGGTGTGTGGTTTTCGCACTTTGGAGAGTTGATCTGCGAAGGCGGGAAAGGGCAGGTAGAATAGACGACCGTCACGGCAAGCGAAGCGAATTCATGTCGTTTGAAGCCAAACCCATTGATACGGCCGACAAGGTCGCCTTCTACGACGAGCTTGCCCAGCAGGCGCGCGGACTCCTGCACGGCGAACGTGACCGCATCGCCAACGCGGCCAATTTCGCGGCCCTGGTCTGGCATGCCGTACCGAGAATCAACTGGTGCGGGTTCTATTTTTTCGATGGCCGCGAGTTGGTCGTCGGTCCGTTCCAGGGCAAACCAGCGTGCGTGCGCATCGCGCTTGGCCGCGGTGTCTGCGGTACCGCGGCGGTAACGCGCGAGACGCAGCTCGTGCTCGATGTTGATGCGTTCCCCGGGCATATCGCCTGTGATTCCGCTTCGCGATCGGAAGTCGTCGTGCCGCTGGTCATCGACGGCGCCTTGCTTGGGGTATGGGATGTCGACAGCCCCGAGCCCGGTCGTTTCGACGATGAGGACGCACGCGGAATGCAGGCGCTTTGTGAAATTTTCCTGCAATCGTTGGCGCAATTGATCGATACCGAGGCGGCGGCATGAGTGACAAGGACGTGAAGATCCGCAACATCGGCCCGAAATCCGCAGCCTGGCTGCGCCAGGTGGGTGTGCGCACGGCCGAGGATCTGTTTCGCATCGGCCCGGTCGTGGCCTTCCTCAAGATCAAGCGCGCCGGCTTCCGGCCCAGCCTCAACCTGCTCTATTCAATGGCCGGGGCGATCGATGATTGCCACTGGACCGATCTTTCCGCGGATCGCAAGAGCCGCCTGATCCTCGAGCTCGAAGCTGCCGAATCGGACAATCCGATCAAGACGCGCTGGGAAAAGCAGGCAGATCGCAGTGCCGCAAACGACGGCACTGAAGCCCCCTCGAAAGACGATTCCGACGGTGACGGATTTGGTGATGGCGACAGCGGAGTCCGTGAATTGACCGGCACCTCCGGCGATTTCGACTGAGCATGCCCGGGCTGGGTCTCCGCTAGCGTCGCAGGAATCGGTTTCAGCCGCGATACGCTTCGACAACGCGCCAAGCGCTCCACATTCAGGACCAAGCTGCTTTCGAAGTAAGGAACATGCCCCTGGAACTCCGTCGCGCTGAAGGAGCATTTGATCAGCGTGCACGGTCCTTGCGGGGTAACGATTTTTTCGTCGCCCACAGCATGCGGATTCTGTTGGTGCAATGCCGCATGACACCCTTGGGTATTCTCACTATGCTGCTTTAGCATACCCATGCGGGTATCTGAATCCGACCAGCGTCGGCCTTCTTCCGCCCGATTCGAGGGCTGCACTGATGAAACAAAGACCTATCTGGAACTCCTATGCAGCGGGCGTGGCTCTTGGCTTCGCGCTGTTGCTGACCTTCGTGATGACGGCGCATGGCCTGGGCGCATCTGGCGCACCCACGGCAATTGCCGCTGTGGTTTCAAATGCCGTAGCGCCGGCAGCCACCCAGTCGAATGACTATCTGGGATGGATGGTCGCTGAAGGTGCCGATCCGCTCAATTCATGGATCGTTTGGGAGGTGATTGGTGTGCTTTTGGGTGCATTGGCTGCGGCTTGGTGGTCCGGGCATCTGCGCCTGCGCGTGGAAGGTCCGCCGCGGATCAATAGTGCCGGTCGTCTGGCACTGGCCGCGACTGCTGGCCTCCTGTCCGGATTTGGCGCACGGGTTTCGGCCGGGTGCACGAGTGGGCTGGGCTTGTCGGGCTCGGCCACGCTTGCGACTGCCGGCTTCGTATTTCTTGTTGGTTTCTTTGGCGCCGGCATGATTACCGGCATGCTGACCCGGAGGATGTGGCGATGACACTTCCGCTTGGATGGACCGGGCCTCTCTCGGGGCTTTTCTGCGGCGCGCTGTTCGGCATCATTTTGCAACGCGGTGGTTTGGGCAATGGCTGCCGCCTTGTCGCCGCCTTGCGCTTGCAGGATTCGACCGTGTTCAACGTCATGATGACGGCAATCGTCGTTGCCGGATCCGGCTTGTATGTGCTGGAACTGGCCGGTTTGTTGCAGCTTTCCGATGTGTTCGTACCGACGACTTATTTCTGGGCGACCCTGATGGGTGGCGCGCTGGTCGGCGCTGGCATGGGGCTGGGTGGCTATTGTCCCGGCACTTCGGTCGTCGGAGCGGCGGGCGGACGTATTGACGGGATCGTGTTTTTCTTCGGCATGATCGTCGGCGTGATGATCTTTGCCGGCATCTACGACCCGATCACGCCATTGCTTGGCGCCGCAGCGGGTCCACAGGCGCAGACGCTTGATGCGCTGTTCGGAATTCCAGCCTGGCTTATCCTGGCCATCATGGCCGCGATTATTGTTGGGGTAGGCTGGTTCACACGTCGTGGCCACGCCGATCCCAGCATCGTCTGCGCCGACTGATATCCCACCGATTCGGCTCACGGAGTTTGGCGATGAAAAAGATCCGCAAGAACAAGCGCACCGCGTTGGCGTGCGAACTCTCGGTGCTGACGCTGGCCCTGGCCGCACTGGCGCCGCTGCCAGCGGCCATGGCTGCGGTTGGTCTTGTCGGTGAAACGCGCGCACAGACCAACCCGTGTGCGCCCAAACCACCGGTCAAGACCATGCCGGCCAATCCTTGCGCCCCACAGAAAACCGCGCCGGCCAACCCCTGTGCACCGCAGAAGGCCCCGCCAGTCAATCCGTGCGCGCCGCGCAAGGCCGCGCCGACCAATCCCTGCGCGCCGCAAAAGGCAGTGCCGTTGAACCCGTGTGCACCGAAAACAGCAGACAGCAAAGCGAAGGCGGCCAAGCAAGATTGCAAGACCCCGGTCAATCCGTGCGCGCCCAAGCCCAACTGCGAAAAGGACAACACGAACTGATGTCGCATGCCCCAAGCCTGCGTAGCGACAGTGCCGAGCTGGCTTTTACGCCGGCACGCATTGCCGCGGGCTTGCGCGCGCTCGATGGCCCACGCCGCCGTCACGCAAGCCGCGCTGCGGGTACCCTGATCGATTGCTTGCGCAGCTTCGTCCGGGCCGGCCAGGTACCTCTGGCGGTGGCGGTCGGAGATTCCGCTGCGCCGCAGACATGGGAGCACTATCAGCCGGTTGCGGCGAGTGCGCTCGACGGCACGCCTGGCACGTTGCATTACTACTATCACGCGCATGCCTCACCGGGCGCCGCACCGGATGAGCACGGACATTTTCACTTGTTTGCCCAGCTCGGCAAGGATGCGGCAGGCGTGGCGCGTTACACCCATCTGCTCGCCATTGGCGTCGATGCACGCGGCATGCCGTGCCGGCTGCTCACCACCAATCGTTGGGTCACTGGCGAAACCTGGATGTCGGCAAGCCGCGTGCTGGCAATTATCGAAAAACTGGCTACTGCGTTTTACGACACCGACGACGTCATGGAGCGCTGGCCGCGCGCGCAACTGGGCGTGTTCGCGCCACAAATCTCAAAACTGCTGCGCCACCGTGACCAGCGCATGAGTGCGCGGCAGCGCAGCGGACGTCGCCCCGGCTTGTTCGAAGACCGGCGCATGCATGTGATCAGCCAATGCCCGGTGTCAGTCGATCAACAGCTCAGCGCACTTGACGCGGTTGACCGCTGAGCCACCGCCATCAACCCATCGGGATACCTGTATGAAGATGCCCACCCAATTCACCTTTGCCACACTGGCCGCTCTGCTTGGACTGGCTGCAACGTCGCTTGCCAATGCGCTTGAGTTGCCCGGTCCGGTGGTCAGCCCGGCGTGGCTTGCGCAACACCCGGATGAGGTCAACATCGTTGATGTGCGTAGCGACCTGGCTACGTTCACGTTGGCTCCCACGTTCACCACCACCGACGGCAAGAAATCGCTGACAACGGCCGGCGGGCACATCCCCGGTGCCTTGCTGCTCGATTTCGGCAAGACCCGCGTGTCGCGCATGATCGACAACCGTGAGATCAAATGGATGTTGCCCGAGCAGAAGGATTTCCAGAGTCTGCTGCGCGGGATTGGCGTGAAAGCGGGGCGTCCGACTGTGATCGTTTCCGATGGTGCCAGCGGCGAAGATTTCGACATGGCAGCGCGCGTGTACTGGTCGATGAAAGTCTACGGTGATGACCATCTGGCCGTGCTGGACGGTGGCACCCGCGCCTGGTTGCAGGGTGGCATGCCGTTTGCGACGACGGTCGCCACGCCGGTTGCGGGCAACTGGGCGGCGACGGCGCCGCGCCTGCGTTATGTCGCCAGCAGTGCCGATGTGGCCGCAGCGATTGGTACGGATGTGCAGATTGTGGATGCGCGGCCGACGCCATTTTACCTCGGTCTGACCAAGAAGCCGGTTGTCGGGCAGGCCGGGCACATCAAGGGTGCGGTCAATTTTCCGCCGGATCTGCGCACGCTCAGCAAGGACGACGGCACCCATCTGCTGTCGCCGGCCGAGTACACCGAAATCTTCAAGCATCTGGATATGGCTGCGCAGAAGCCGAGCATCACCTATTGCAATACCGGACATCTGGCAGCAGGCGCATGGTTTGTCCAGAGTGAGGTGATGCGGAATCCGGATACAAAACTGTATGACGGCTCGATGCTCGAATGGACGACGGAGGGACGCCCGGTGGTGGGTTTGCAGCATTGAGGTAACCGCAGCGGCCTGCGCTCCGGATCAGCCGGGATGCGTAGGGTGGAAGTATCAATCAGCGGTGCTGCGAGCCAGCGTCGCTCAGGTCGACTCAGGCAGGTATCGGATGGACCAGCAAGATCCGAAACGGGGACGTGTACTGCCGGCGCCGGAGAATTTTCTCGATGTGGCTGGCAAGTCGCGCCGGCGCGCCCTTGGCGGGTTGCTGACCGGCGGCGCAGCGCTGCTCACGGCCAACTCGCTGCGTGCCGCCGAGGTCTCGGCTGGCCCTCCCGGGCCAACCCGCTTTCCACCCGCCGAGCCGCCGTGGTCACAGACGCTGGGCAAGCCGGTCGGTGCCAATCCCTACGGCGTGCCGGCGTCGTTCGAGGGAAATATCATCCGCCGCAGCAGTCCGGGCCTGACCACGACCACGCAATCATCGGTCGCGTTCACGCCACTGCAGAACCTGTTCGGCATCATCACCCCGAACGGATTGCACTTCGAGCGCAATCACAATGGCCGTCCGGATATCGATCCCTACCAGCACCGCTTGTTGCTGCATGGTCTGGTCCGCGAGCCCAAGTTGTACACGATGGAAGATTTGCTGCGCTTTCCGTCGGTATCGCGCATCCATTTCGTCGAATGCGGAGCCAACTCGGCGATGGAATGGGCCAATCCTTCGGTTCCCACCGTGCAATACACCCACGGCATGCTGGGCTGCTCGGAGTGGACCGGTGTGCTGCTCTCGACCCTGCTCGAGGATGTGGGCTTTGACGAGAAAAAGGCCAAGTATCTGCTGGCCGAAGGGGCCGATGCGGCCGGCCTCACGCGCACCATTCCAATCG
>JBDTCQ010000140.1:0-4160 GCA_039923515.1 Dokdonella sp. | reverse complement strand
AGGAAGTGCGCTTGTTCGGGCTTGGCCCATTGCTGCTCGATCGCTACCGCAGCATTTTCCATAAACTGTACAAAGCCGATCGCGCGCTGACCCTGCGCCGCGATAGTTGGGGCCTCGGCCTCGGCCTGATCGGGACGCTGACCCTGTATGGCGCCTATGCCTGGATAGCCTTCACCACGGTGATGGGGCGCATCACGCTCGGCCAGATGACCATGTTCTTCATGGTCTTTCGCCAGGGCCAATCGGCGGTCTCGGCGATCCTGTCCTCGATCGGCGGCATGTACGAGGACAACCTGTATCTGTCCACGCTTTACGAATACCTGGAGACGCCGACACGTCTGCCCTCCGGCACCGCACTCAAGGGGACCGATCCTGCCGACGGTATCCGTTTCGAGCATGTCACCTTCACTTATCCCGGCACGAACACGCCCGCCTTGCACGATATCAACCTGCATATCCGCGCCGGCGAATCGCTGGCCCTGGTGGGCCAGAACGGGTCGGGCAAGACCACCCTGATCAAGTTGTTGACGCGCCTGTACGCACCCGACAGCGGCCGCATCCTGCTCGATGGCGTCGATTTGATTGATTGGGACGAAACCACCTTGCGCCGCCGTATCGGCGTGATCTTCCAGGATTTCGCGCGTTACCAGATGCGGGTTGGCGAGAACATCGGCGCCGGTGATGTCAACCACTTCGAAGACGAGGCACGCTGGCGCGAAGCCAGCGAGAAAGGCATGGCCGACGAGTTCATCGAGAGCCTGCCGGCCGGCTACGATACCCAACTCGGCAAGTGGTTCAACGATGGTCGCGAGTTATCCGGCGGCCAGTGGCAGAAGATTGCCCTGGCCCGCGCCTTCATGCGTTCGCAGGCTGACATCCTTGTCCTCGATGAGCCAACCGCGGCGATGGATGCCGAGGCCGAGGCGACCATCTTCGAGCACTTCCGCGCGCTGTCAAAAAACCGCATCGTGATCCTGATCTCGCACCGCTTCTCAACCGTGCGCATGGCTGACCAGATCATCGTTATCCAGGAAGGCCGAATCATCGAGCACGGCAGCCACGCGCAGCTCGTGCAAGCGGAAGGCCACTACGCGCATCTGTTCTCGTTGCAGGCCAAGGGTTACCAGTAGAAAGCGTCAACGTGCCCGTGGCTGACGCTCGCGTCACGACGTGAACAGGAATGTGGCCAGCTTTTGTGCTTGCGACCACATTCCCTGGCGATCAGCAATGGCTCACGGTGCCTTGGCTGGGCCGTCACCTTTCAGGTAGGTGTCGAGGAAGACGAGGATCTTGCCGTAGCCTTCGATCTGGTTTTTCTTCTTGCAGAAGCCGTGGCCCTCGTCATCGAAGACGACGTATTCGACCGGCACGTTGTTCTTGCGTACGGCGGCGACGATGTCATCGGATTCGGCGAGGATCACGCGTGGATCATTCTTGCCCTGCAGCACCATCAAGGGCTTGGTGATCTTGTCCGCGTGAAAGACCGGCGAGATTGCAATCAGCATGTCGCGCTGGGTCTTCGGATTGCCGATTTCCTGATACAGCGCTTCACGGAAACTCTCCCAGTACGGTGGAATGCTTTCCAGGGTGCGCAGCCAGTTGCTGACGCCGAACAGGTCGACGCCCACCTTGAACTCCTCCGGCTGGAAAGCCAGCGCGGCGAGGGTCATGTAGCCGCCATAGCTGCCGCCCATGATGCCGATGCGCTCGCCATCAACGTAATCGAGCGATTGCAGGTATTTTTTGCCGTCGACGCAATCCTGCAACGGTTCGTGGCCGTGCTTCTGGTCATCGGCGGCGAAGAAGGTCTTGCCGTAGCCCGAGCTGCCGCGATTGTTGATACCCAGCACGACGTAACCGTTGTTGGCGAGGAATTGGGCGATCGTGTTGTAGCCGCGCGTGGTCTGCCCACCCGGACCGCCATGCACCATCACAATCGCGGGCAACTTGTTCTTCGCGCTGGCCTGATGCGGCTTCCAGAGGATGTTCGGAATCTCCATGCCGTCGGAGCTCTTGAAGCGCACGACGCTGGAGTCGACCAGTTCGTCGGATTCGATCTTTGGGCTCAGCGACGTGGTCAGACGTTTGGCCTCGGGCTCGCCGAACGTCAGCGTGTAAAGCTCGCTCGGCTGACGATCACCGTTGAGGTAAAACGCCATGCGATTTTCCGAACGTGCGATCGACACGCCACGGATCTCACCGGCGGGGAGCGTCGGCAGCGCCAGCGGTTTGCCTGTGGCAACATCCTTGATCGCGACTTCCGTACTGCCATCGACATTGGTGGCCACGATCAGATATTTGCCGGTCTGCGAATAGCGCGCGTAGCTGATATCCCAGGGCGCTGATTGCACATCCTCGTGCTTGCCATCGGCGAGCACATAACGGCGCAGGCGCTTGAACTCGCTGCCTTCGTCGCTGGTATAGAGCAGGTTGGCCGAATCGGGAGAGAAAGTTTCAGCCGAGTAGCTGGCATTACCCTCGTGCGGGGTCAGGTCGATCGTCTTCTTTTTCTGGCGATCGTAGAGGAAGAGATTGTTGTCGACTGTCGTGCGGGTTTTCGACAACGCGAGCCAGCGTTCGTCGGGTGAAATCGCACCGATGTCATAGCCTTCCTTGTTTTCGAAGAGGCGCTCGCGCTTGTAGGATTTTGCATCGTAGCGGTAGAGATCGAAGTACTTCGGATTACGCTCGTTGGTCGTGACGTAGAACGCGGCGCCGTCCGGACTGAAGTCGATGAACTGCGCCTTGAGCTTGTCGCCGGGAGTCAAATCCTTTTCACTGCCATCGGCTTGGATCACATACAGATGATCGAGTTCGTTGCCGCCCTGATCGCGTGAGACCAGCTTGCGGTCATCCGCGGGGAACCAGGCTTCCGAATAGGTATTGTCTGTGGTCGAGTGGGTGACCGGCTTCCATTCGCCGCCGCTCGCCGGCATCGTGTAGGCGTTCCAGATACCGGTCTTGTTCGAGGAGAACAGGATCTGGCTTTCATCGGGCGAGAACGAAGCGCCGGATACACCGGTGGTATCGATGAAATCCTCGATGGGATGCTGCTTCACTGTTTGCACGGCTTCGCTCGCTGTGCTGGCCAGCGGGGCTTCCGCGACGGGCACAGGCGGCACCGGGGCAGGCTTGCAGGCTGCCAGCGCGAGCAGGGGCAGCAGGATCAGACTTCGGTAATACACAGACGAGCATTTCATCGGTGAGTTCCCATCGCGGTTCAGGAAGGCGGACGCTAGCACAGTGCGGATGCCGCGCAAGTCACTGAAGTCAGGGGCCCCGATCAGGCGGCCGGATCGAACTGTCCACCCACATAAAACCAGCGTTCGCCCTCGCAAACAAACCGGCTTCGCTCATGCAGGCGCGCCGCGCGCCCGCCACCGATGCGATAGCGCGCGACAAATTCGACCTCGGCGTGGCTGTCGTCGATCACTCGGTACCCTTTAAGACTGAGTCCGAGCCAGTTTGTCCGCGCCGGGGTTGCTTCGGCGAAGTCGAGTACTGCGGGCCGTGTCGAGACGTGCCAGGTGGCAAGCAAATAGTCGGAAAATCCCAGCACATAGGCGCTGTAGCGTGAGCGCATGAGCAATTCCGCATCCGGAGCAGGCGCGCCAGCGTGCCAGCGGCCGCAGCACGACGCATAGGTTTGACGCGAGTCGCACGGACATGGGCAGGAAGCGCTGGAACTCATGACGGTCAGTCTAGCCCGCAAGTTCTAGACGGGGTGGAGCGCTCCGGCCGGATCTTTCGGCCCGTCAGCCGCCGACGGTGATCGAATGAGCCGGATATTCGCGCGAAACTGAACAAGGCCGCTCGTTCCCACAGATGGTCGATTCGACGCGACTGGCCAGCTCGTGTAAAATCGCGCGCCGATCCGGGCCTTGCCTGGATGCCCTGGCGGACCCCGGTCCGTGCCTAGGCTGAAACAATCGGGCAGTTTCCACGACGTCCCCCCGACAGCAGCGCGAATTGCGCGCCCATGCTGCCGGGTTTGGTGTCGCGTTTTTCGTGGTCGAAAGGCTCGATCGATGACGATCGGGGTTCTGCTCGGCCAATCTATTTATCAGGTATCAGAGAAAAATCATGGCCAGGCAGAAAGCACTCAAGCTCTACCGCAACATCGGAATCATCGCCCACATCGATGCGGGCAAGACGACGAC